>CAXUDN010000035.1:0-33954 GCA_964249715.1 uncultured Acidobacteriaceae bacterium | reverse complement strand
GTCGGGGGGCATTGTGTCGCTGTGCGTTGGCTGGGGTTGGCGCTGCGTGTTGGCGGGTGGGTTAGTCGTAGAGGGCTTGCAGGTGCCATTGGAGGTGGAGGCGGTTGTTGGTGAGCAGGGCAAGCAGGCGGGTGCCGTCGGGGGCGTGGGCGTCGATGTCCCATTCTTCTTGGGACCAGACATCGCCGGACCACCAGTGGCCGCTGGCGCGCCAGGGGCCAAAGGCGCGGGCCACGGTGTAGTGATGGGCTGCTAAGGAAGGGGATTGGATATGGAGGAGGTGGGGGCGACCTTCGGTTTGGGTTACTTCGACGGTGGGAGCTGGGCGGAGACGGCGGAGGGCTACGCCGGTGCGTGAGGGTGGGGTGGTGGGGGTGGCTTGGGTTTTGGATTTGTGACGGGATTTGGAGGAGGTGGGGGGGAGGGTGACGGTGAAGCGGTCCATGCGGAAGCTTTGGGGGCGGTGGTTGTCGGTGAGGGTGGCGCGGCCGACACGATCCTGGCCGACAAGGGCCGCGAGGCGGGCGAGGGTGACTTCAAGGCGGAGCGGTTCAGGGGATTGGGGGGAGAAAAGGCCGGACTGGATGCCGGGGCGGGGGCCGGGGTCGGCGTGGAGGGTGATGGCAAGGATGGCGGCGGGGGCGGGGTGGGCCTGGAGGTCGAGTTGGAGGAGTTTGAGGAGGAGGTTGCGGTCGTCCAGGGGGAGGGCGGGTTTCAGGGTGCGGGTGTGGAGGTTGGTGTTGTCGGGTGCGCTTTGGGCCCCGAATCCGGGAATACCGGCCCTGTGATTTTCCTCCGGCTTTGGTGGCGATTCGGACCCCACCCTTTGCGAAGCAAAGGATGGGCCACCCGGTTCAGTGGGGACTCCAGAAGTTGGGGCACCTCTAAGCGCAGGTCTCTCCGCTGCGGCTGCGCCTTCGGTCGAGATGACAGTTTTTGGGTGGTTCGGGGTGGGAGGAGGATGAGAGTTTAGGTCGTCGGAGCGGTCGTAGTCGGTTTGGTCGGTGGGGCGTTCTAGATGAAGGGTGAGGGTGACCGAGGCGAGAAGGAGGGCGCGGGTGCGGGCTCGGTGGATGAGTTGGTCGAGCATGGGGGCGAGGACGAAAAGGAGGGATTCCAGGTTGTCGACGGGGGTGTCGAAGGCGAGGTGTTCTTCGAGGGTGAAGGTGGGTTCGGCGGGGACGAGCAGGTGGTCGTGCTGGCCGGTGGCGAGCTGGTGGAGGCGGAGACCCTCCTGGCCGAGGCGGGCGACGAGGTCGGGTGGGGCGAGGGCGGCCAGGTCCCCAAGGGTGTGGAGGCCCCAGTAGGTGAAGGTGTCGAGGAGATCGGGGGTGAGGTCGAGGGCGGTGAGGGGAAGGTTGTGGAGGGAGGCGCGTTCTTCGCCCTCGGGGACGGTGATGAGCTGGTTGCCGGGAGCGCGGACGAGGCAGGCGGCGGTGTGCAGGTTGCGGCTGGAGGCGATACGGGCGAAGAAGCCTAGCTCGCGGGCGGCGCGGAAGAGTTTCTGGCCAATGACGTGTGGGGGGCCGAGGAGACGGGTGCTGCCGGTGAGGTCGAGAGCGAGGGTGTGGGCGGAGGTGCGGGGGAGTTCTTCGGCGCGAGGGGTGAAGCGGGCGGCCATTTCGAGCAGGGTGAGGGCGGCGCTTTGTTCTTCCTGCGGGGATCGGCGGAGGACGGTGAGGTTGGAGAAGCTTTCGAGCTCGGTGCGGGTCATACCGTGGCGGACGCCGAGGCGACGGGCGCCGAGAGTGGCGGCGCAGGTCTTTTCGAGCGGAGCTTCGCCCTCAAGGACGGCCACCGGAGCGCTGGCGAGGGTGGGGCGGAGACGGATGAGGGCCTGGGCGGCAAATTCGGGGATGCGGAGGCAGAAATATAGAGGTGTGCTCATTGGGGACCTCTTGAGGTAGTGTCTGTTGGGCCAGTCCAGGCGGCAGGGCGGCGCCAGATGGTTTCGCGCTGAGGCGGTTTGCGGGTGGGGACGAGGTGAAGTTTGTTGGGGTTGGTGGGGACATCGTTTGGGATGGGTTGGGGATTGTCGAAGCGGCGGCGGTCGAGGGTGACGCGGAAGTGGGCGGAGGTGAGAACGGTTGGGGTGGCTTCCGGTTCGGCGGGAGAGAGGCGGAGGACGAGTTCGGCGCTGGAGCGGGCGCACGGGTGTTGGGTGAGGACGAGGAGGACCGTGCGGGCGCGGTCGGCGGCGGCGCGGAAGCGAAACCAGGTGGCGAGGGGGATGCGCCAGGCGAATTCGGGTGGGGTGCTGCCCAGATCGAGAACAATGGCGCTGAAGCCGCCGGCGGCAAGGAGGAGGTCGGTGGCGCGGAGGGCCTGATCGAGGGCGGTCCAAAGGGGGGAGACAGTTTTGGGGAGGTTGGGAGGACGGTCGCCGGTTAGGGAAGATGACTTGAGGGAGGGTTTGGAGGGTTGGGGGATGATGGAACCGGGTCCCTGAGGGACCCCCACCCGATTGAGCAGGCTCAGAGGTGGCGCCGGGAGCGATGGCGAGACCTGGAGGATTTGGGGTTTTACGTCGGGAGAGCATTTCGTATTGCGGGCTTCCAGGTCGCGGAAGCGAGGGAGGCCGGCGGCTATGGCGTTGGGTGGAGTTTGCAAAGCGCGGCCATGGGCGTTGTTTGTGTTGTCGGTCCAGTGGCCGGCTGCGGGGCGGGTTCTTGCGGCTGCGGCGGCGGTGTTGGCGATTTGTGTGGCTTGCAGAGAGCGGTTACGTGGGGCGGGGTCGCTGCAGGCGTGAAAGATCTGACGGCGGGTGGGTTGGCGGTCGGTGGGGATCTGCTCTTCGCGGTCTTTGGCGCGGCGGTAGATTGGGCGGGGGTCGTGGGGGGTGCGGTCCAGCGGTTTGGGGTCGAGGAGCTTGCGGTTGGGGGCGCCGGGGGTGCCGATCGTGCGGTCACGGCGGCTCTGGTTATAGTGATGGACGGGCTGAATGGGGCGAGCGAAGGTGTTGGGCTGGAGGATAGCGTTGACGGCCTGGGAGAGGCCGCGGGTTTCGCCGCGGGGATGAGGGCTGCCGCAGCCGCCGGAGGTGGCGGGGGTGTGGCCGGTTTCGGTGAGGAAAGCGGGGTTGGCGCTGCGCGTTGGCTGCGGTTGGTGCCTCGCGGTCGCCGTGGTTGGCGCTGCAGATTGGCCGCAGCGGATCCAGAGATTGCGAGATAGATCGACGCCGGCGGCGGCGGCGGATTCGGGGTCGAAGGTGTCGGAGGCGTCGACCCAGGCTACGGTTTTAGCGGATTGGGTGAGTTCGGCGAGGGTGGCGAGGGCGAGGGTGGTGCGGCCGGAGGACTGCGGGCCGACGAGTTCGGTGATGGCACCGATCGGGAGGCCGCCTTCGAGCAGGGTGTCGAGCTCGGGGATGCCGGTAGGGGTGAGCTCGCGAACGATGCGAGGACGCGGGGTGAGCGCGCCGGGGATGCGGGTTCCGAGGGCGGTTTCGATCTGGAGGCGAAGGGCGGCGGCGGAGGGCAAGGCGTGCTCCTGTTTCGCCTTATCTTCGCCTTATGGATTGTGAATGCGCAAGGGTGGGATGCACTGCTTTTGTGGCATTGATGATGATTTCTGCTTGTGTTGGAAGATAACGCACCGCTTCTGGTGCACCCTTGCTGTTCGGAGAAAGACGGTTCTAATCCACGACGCTGAAGCCGAGGTAAGGGCGGGAGATCGTCGCGATAAGGTCGCGGGAGTCGTATAGCAGGGTGACAGCGCGGTCCCTGTCGCGTTGAGGACGGCCTACAGGAGTGAAGGTGACGTCGACCTTGAAATAGGGGCAATCCTGGCTAACGAAGGTTTGCTGGGTGTCGGTGGACAGGCCACCTTCGGTGGTGAAGACGGTGAGAAGCTGTCGGCGTGTTATGCCGGGGTGAATGGTCTGCATGCGCTCGAAGACCTGGCCGACCCAGGCGGTGTGGTCGGTTGGATTGGAAGTGAGCGGATTTAGGGGTTGGCGGGCACATCCGGCGAGGAGGGTTGCGCCTGTGCCGAGCAGGAGGTTGCGGCGCCCGAGGAAGGGGCTGGTTGGGGGTTTGCGGGCCGGATCGAGCATGGAAGCACGATAGCAGTGGGATGGGGCAGGGAATGGGATAGTTTCGTGAGCTACGGGGTGTCGTGCTGGAGTGTGTTGCTGGGGTGGTAAGGCCATCTCATGAGGGAGCGTAAGGTGGACGGTGATGGGATCAACGAAGAAGGCGGCCAAGGGGCTGAAGCCGGTGGGTGCGGGGGAGAAGGTGGTTTCGGCTGACGGTCTCGGCACTGCCGGGGAACAGCAGATTTCCCGTGCGGGGAAGGACAAAAAGAAAAGCAAGGACCAAGGCGCGCAGGATGTGATTGCCCCGGCTGTGGTCGAGCAGTCGGATGGGCCGGCGGATGTGCTGGAGTTGTTTCATCCGGTGACGGCGGGGTGGTTTCGGGCGGTGTTTGAGGGGGTTACGGCGCCGCAGCGGGAGGGATGGCCGGCGATTGCGAGGGGGGAGTCGACGCTGATTTTGGCGCCTACGGGGACGGGGAAGACGTTGACGGCGTTTTTGTGGTGTTTGGACCGGCTGATGCTGCAGCGGCCGGCGGCGGGCGAGAGTGAGCCGGGGTGCCGGGTGGTGTATGTGAGCCCGTTGAAGGCGTTGGCGGTGGACGTGGAGCGGAATCTGCGGTCGCCTTTGCAGGGGATTGCGCATGAGGCGCAGCGGCAGGGGGTGCCGGTGCACATTCCGGAGATCAGTGTGCGGACGGGGGATACGCCGCAAAAGGAACGGGCGCGGTTCCGGCGCCATCCGGGGGAGATTTTAATTACGACGCCGGAGAGTCTATATCTGCTGCTGACAAGCGATGCGGGGGAGGGATTGCGGTCGGTGGAGACCGTGATTATCGACGAGATCCATGCGTTGGTGCCGACGAAGCGGGGGGCGCATCTGGCGTTGTCGCTGGAGAGGCTGGAGGCGCTGTGCGGGAGGCGGTTGCAGCGGATCGGGTTGAGTGCGACGCAGCGGCCTTTGGAGGAGGTGGCGCGGTATCTGGGGGGAGCGGAGAGTGTGGCCGCGGCAGGCGAACAGCAGATTCCCTCCGGGAATGACAGCAAGAGAGACAAAGGCGACAGCCCTCTGTCCGCCGAACTTGAGAATGGGGTGAGCCAGGCGATTGAGGATTACACGTCGGTGGAGGAGGCGGAAGAGACGGCGGTCATGCCGAGTGAACTGGGCGGGGCGGTGGGGCCGCGCTACCGGGCGGTGACGATTGTGAATGCGGGAGTGAGGAAAAAGCTCGAGATCAAGGTCGAGGTCCCTGTGGAGGACATGGCGCGGCTGGGCGAGGTGGAGGAGCTGCCGAGTGGGCCGGCGTCGCAGGGGCCGAAGCGGACGAGTATCTGGCAGAGTATTCATCCGCGATTGCTGGAGATTGTGCGGGAACGCACGTCGACGCTGATTTTTGTGAATGCGCGGCGGGTGGCGGAGAGGTTGGCGGGGGCGCTGAATGAACTGGCGGGGGAGCAGATTGCGCGGGCGCACCATGGGTCGTTGGCGGCGGCGCAGCGGAGCGAGATTGAGGAGTTGTTGAAGGCGGGGCGGTTGAAGGCGCTGGTGTGTACCTCGTCGCTGGAGCTGGGGATTGATATGGGGGCGGTGGACCTGGTGGTGCAGATCGAGGCGCCGCCGAGTGTGGCGAGTGGTTTGCAGCGGATCGGGCGAGCCGGTCACTCGGTGGGGGCGCCGTCGACGGGGGTGATTTTTCCGAAATACCGGGCCGATTTGGTGGCGTGCGCGGCGGTGACGCAGGCGATGCATGAGGGGCATGTGGAGAGTACGCGGTTTCTGCGCAATCCGCTGGACGTGCTGGCGCAGCAGATGGTGGCGATGGTGGCGCAGCCGCCGGGCTGGGTAAAGGAGGGTGGGCGAAGGCAGACGAGGACGGTTGCGTCCCGGAGCAGACAGCAGGTTCCCTTCGGGAATGACAACAAGAAAAGCAACGGCAACGACCAGAGGCAAGGTCAGGGCGGACTCGGGTATGAGGCGGAGATTGAGGAGGAGTCTGGCGGGCTCAGCTACGACGCGCTGTTCGGGATGGTGCGGGGAGCGGCTCCGTTTGCGGGGTTGAGTGTGACGGTGTTTGAGGGCGTGTTGGACATGCTGGCGGGACGGTACCCGTCGGATGAATTTGCTGAGCTGAGGCCGCGGGTGACGTGGGACCGGCAGCGGAACTGGATTACGCCGCGGGGCGGGGCCAAGCGGCTGGCGATCCTGAATGGCGGGACCATTCCGGACCGCGGAACGTATGGCGTATTCCTGAGTGGATCGGCGAACAAGCCGTTGCGGGTGGGCGAGCTGGATGAGGAGATGGTGTTTGAGGCGCGCTCGGGCGATACGTTCATCCTGGGGGCGTCGACGTGGCGAATCGATGAGATTACGCAGGACAAGGTGCTGGTGTCGCCGGCGCCGGGCGAGCCGGGAAAGATGCCGTTCTGGCATGGGGACCAGGCGGGGCGGCCGATTGAGTTTGGCAAGCGGATTGGCGCGCTGGTGCGGGAGTTGCGGGATCTGCCGCGAAGTGCGGCCATCGCGAAGCTGACGCGCGAGCATGATCTGGATGAGAAGGCGGGTGAGAATGTGATTCGGTACCTGACGGATCAGGCGATGGCTACGGATCAGGTTCCGGATGACCGGACGGTGGTGATCGAGCGGGTGCGGGATGAGCTGGGCGATTGGCGGGTGTGCTGCATGACGCCGTTTGGGAGCCGGGTGCATACGCCTTGGGCGATGGCGGTGACGGCGAAGATCAAGGCGGCGGGGCTGGATGTGGAGACGATGTGGGGGGAGGATGGCTTTGTGTTGCGGTTTCCGGACACGGACACGCCGCCGGATGCGGACATGTTGTTAATGGAGCCCACGGAGGCTGCGGAGCTGGTGCAGGCCCAGCTGGGGTCGACGGCGCTGTTTGCGGCGAAGTTTCGGGAGGCGGCTGCGCGGGCGTTGTTGCTGCCGCGGCGACGGGCGGATGGACGGACGCCTTTGTGGCAGCAACGGAAGCGGGCGTATGACCTGCTGAGTGTGGCTTCGCGCTATGCGAGCTTTCCGATTTTGCTGGAGGCTTACCGGGAATGTTTGCGGGATGTGTTCGATATGCCGGCGCTGGCGGAGACATTGCGGCGGATTGGGAATCGCGAGATTCGGGTGCATGTGGTGGATTCGCGGACGCCTTCGCCGTTTGCGGGGGCGCTGCTGTTCAGCTATGTGGCGAACTATATCTATGACGGGGATGCGCCGTTGGCTGAGCGGCGGGCGCAGGCGTTGAGCATTGACCAGGATCAGCTGCGGGAACTGCTGGGCGATGCAGATCTGCGCGAGCTGCTGGATGCCAACGCGATTGAGGAGACGGAGGAACAGCTGCAGTCGACTGCGGATGGGTATAAGGTCCGGTCGATGGATGGGGTGCATGACCTGTTGCTGCGGTTGGGGGATCTTACGCGGGCCGAGTTGGCGCGGCGGGCAACGGGGCTCGAAGTGGAGGCTGCGGTGGAGCGGCTGATGCGGGCGCGGCGGGTGCTGGAATTGCGAGTCGCGGGGGAGAAGCGCTTGGTGGCCGTGGAGGATGCGGGGCGGCTGCGCGATGCGCTGGGGGTGCCGTTGCCGCCGGGTTTGCCGACAGCGTTTTTGGAGACAGTTCCGGAGGCGCTGCTGGATGTGGTGCGGCGGTTCGCACGGACGCATGGACCCTTTACGACGGGCGATGTGGCCGGGCGCTATGGGTTGCCAAAGGAGTCGGTTGAGACCGTGCTGCAGCGTTTGGTGGGGATGGGGAGAGTGATGGAGGGTGGGTTTCGGCCGGGTGGGCTGAACCGTGAGTGGGTGGATGCGGAGGTGTTGCGGACGATCCGGCGGCGGAGCCTGGCGAAGTTGAGAAAAGAAGTGGAGCCCGTTGCGCAGGCTACGCTGGCTCGTTTGTTTACGCGGTGGCAGGGAGTGGTGCAGCCTCGGCGGGGTTTGGATGCGTTGCTGGATGTGATTGAGAACCTGCAGGGGGCGCCGTTGCCGGCGAGCTTGTTGGAGACGGAGATTTTGCCGGCTCGGATTGCGGGGTACAAGAGTGCGGATCTGGATACGTTGATTGCGGCGGGGGAGGTGGTTTGGGTGGGTTTGGAGCCGCTGGGGGAGCGGGATGGGCGGGTGGCGTTGTATTTGGCGGAAAAGGTGCGGTTGTTGTGGCCGCCGAACCGGATTTATCGCGCAAACGGTGAGGGCGCTTCGAACAAGAAGCAGATTTCCCCCGGGAATGACAAAAACGAAGATCTGAGTGAGCGGGAGCTGGCGATTGTTGAGGCTTTGAAACGGGGTGGGGCTTCGTTTTTTCAGCCCCTCCATGATGGTCTGGGGGGTGGGTATCCGGGAGAGACGATTGAGGCTTTGTGGTCGTTGGTTTGGCGGGGATTGGTAACGAATGATGCTTTGAACTGCCTGAGGGCCTATTCGGAGAAGACGGGGTCGAGTGCGGGGCGGAGTGGAGGCAAGCCGGTGCGACGGATCCACAACCAGGGGCAGGGTTTCAGGAGCCGGCGAACGACGCCACCGACGGTGCAGGGGCGGTGGAGTTTGAACGAGGTGGCGTTCGATACGGAGCGCGGAAGCCCAGTGCATGTGACCGAGTGGTCCCATGCGGTGGCGCAGCAGTTGTTGACGCGCTATGGGGTGGTGTTTCGGGAGACGGCGCATGCGGAGGATCTGCCGGGTGGCTTTTCGGCGATCTATGACGTGATGAAGGCGCTGGAGGAGAGTGGCAAGGTGCGGCGCGGGTATTTTGCTGCGGATTTAGGAGCGACTCAGTTTGCGCAGCCGGCGGCGGTGGATCTGCTGCGCAGTTTGCGGCCAGGAGAGCATAACGGGAGCGTGGAAGCGGGTCGTGAGGCGTTGATGCTGGCGGCTACGGATCCGGCGAACCCTTATGGGGCGTTGCTGCGGTGGCCTGCAGCGCCCGCCGAGGGGTCGACGATGACGCGAAGCGTGGGGGCGCGGGTGGTGCTGGTGGATGGAGCGTTGACGGCGTATCTACGGCGGGGGAATCCGGATATCCAGGTGCTGCTGCCGGAGGATGAGCCGGCGCGGGGCAACGCGATGCGGGCCTTGGCGGAGTTTCTAGTGGGGACGGTGCAGCGGGCGGAAGCGGAGGGTGGCGACCGGGTGCGGGGTGGGATGTTGATTACGAGTGTGAATGGTGTGCCGGTGGCGGAGCATCCGATGGCGCGGGTGCTGCTGGATGCGGGGTTTCAGGCCGCGCCGATGGGGTTTAATGTGCGGCGTGGTTTGCCGGGGTTGCCTGGGAGGGTTGTTGGCGGGTCAGCTCCTGCGTAGACAAGCGAGGGGAAATAGCCTCCCGCTTGCTCGAAGAAAGCGTGAGACTGCTCATGCACGGTACGGCTGTGACGCTCTAGGCGCGGCGGCGGCGGAGTCCGGCGATTGCCAGTAAGCCGGTACCGAGCAGGCCGATGCTGGTGGGTTCAGGGGTAACGCTCGATCTTGCGTTGGTGTTGATATCGAGGACAACTTCGTCGCCGGCGGCAATGCCGGAGAGGCCTGCCCAGTCCACGGCAACATTGTCAGCGTTGAAGGTGACATCGGAGGCGGTGAAGCCGGGGAGATTGCTGGAAGGATCGAGGCTGACGCTCGTGATGGTGGTGCCGTTGAACGTGAGAAGGTTGCCGTTTTGGATGAAGAGCCCATCGCTATCGAGGGAAGTGCTGGAGGTACTCCAGTACCCGGCGTTGTCGAGCATGGTGTAGATGATCTGGGTGCCGGTCACGGTAAGGTCGAAACCTTCGCCGCATCCGCTGCCGCAAAACGTCTGCTGGACTGTTCCGTCGGCCACGAAGGTGCCGGGCGAACCAAAGCCGTCGTAGGTACCGCCGTAGGCGTAGTACTGCGAGGTAACGGTGCTGCCCAGCAAGCCAGCGCTGGCAGTTGTGCACAGGCTGGCAGAGAGTAACGTCGCAAAAATCGAAAGCTTGCTTCGCATGTTGCGCATAGAGACATCCTCGGCCACTGGAGAGATTAGCTACAATCTCTGGCGCTTGCTCCCGAGTGACTGCAGGTGAGTGTGGTCGCGGCAGATGTCGGTGACAAGAGAATTCGTACCCTGTCGCCGCGAGCCTACATCGAGTGGCTGCGCTAAGGTTGAGAACGGACGGGAGAAGAGAAGATGCGTGTTCCTCAGTTGTTTGCTCTGGTTGTGCTCGGTATCAGCCTGCATTGCAGCGCCGTGTTGGCGAGCGGGGCGCAGGTCGTGACGGCTGCTGGGCAGCGGCGGGTGTTGGTGTATACGCGGAACGGAGTGGAGTATGTGCATGCCAATATCGCGGCGAGTGTGGAGGCCTTGAAAAAGGTGGGGGCGGAGGCTGGGTTTGCTGTAGATGCTACGGAGGATCCGGAAGCATTTTCAGCGGAGAATTTGAAGCGGTATGCGGTGATTGTGTTTTCGAACAGTAACAACGAAATCTTCACGAGCGAGGAGCAGAGGGCGGCCTTGAAGGGGTTTGTGGAGCATGGCGGGGGTGTGGTGGGGGTGCACTCTTCGATTGGGTCAGAGCGGAATTGGGAGTGGTTTGCGCAGATGATGGGTGGACGGTTTCGGTGGCATCCGGTGGAGCAGGATTTTACCGTGCAGGTAGCGGATGCAGGGTTCCCGGTTGTGCAGGGCTTACCGGCGAAGTTCACGGTGCACGATGAGTGTTACTTCATCGAGAAGCTGAATCCGGATGTTCATCCGGTGCTGGTGACGGACCGTACGGTGTTAACCGGGTTGGAGAAAGCGCCTGGGGCAGTGACGGACTTTCCGAATGCGTTGCCGCTGGCGTGGTGGCATACGTTCGATGGCGGGAGAGAGTTTTTCCTTGCGTTAGGCCATGAACAGGGCGATTACGAGAAGCCCTGGATGGATGGGGTGTTGCGGCGGGCTATCGTTTGGGCGGCGGGGCAGTGAGGCCAGCGCTGCATTAGCGCTTGCCTTTGGGTTCGTACTGGAAGACCTGTTCGAGGGGAACGCCGAAGATGAGGGCTACCTTGAAGGCGGTTTCAAGCGAGGGGGAGTATTTGTCCTGCTCGATGGCGATGACGGTTTGACGGGTGACGCCGATGCGGTCGGCGAGGTCCTGCTGCGTCATGGAGCGAGCGGCGCGGAGTTCGCGGAGTTGATTGCGGATGGAAGGCATTAGAGAGGCCTCCGGTAGGCGATGATCTGAGCGATGGTTTTGACGATGTCCGAGATGACGAGCATGCCGAAGAAAACGCTGAGGAGATGAAGGCCCATGTACCGATGATCGAGGCTCATGCCGCTGACGGTGGCGTGGAACCAGAGCATGCCGAGGCCGAGGACCATGAGCGAGGCGAGGGTAAGATAGCCGGCGCGGTATCCGCGCAGTTCGATGAGGCCGTCGCGCTCGTCCTTCATGCGGTTGCGGGTAAGAGCGGCGATGAGGGATTGGAGGATGATCTGGAGCACGATGATGCCCATGATCATGCCCGCGACTTTGTTGACAGAGTTCTGGATGGGAATAAAGAAGTACGGTCCGTAGACGAGGAGTTCTGCGGCTAGCGAGCCGTAGAGGGATTTTTCCTGGTAGGAGAAGCTGGGCATCGGTGAGATCTCCATTGTTAAATATTTTTAACAAGGCTAGATGTTGCCCGATGTATATTCCGGTGTCAAACATTTTCGGTAGAACTTACTTTATGCAGAGCACTATGATCTCGGCGCCTCCCAAGTAATGTCCCCTCACTTCTCCTTGCGATCCGGAGAGAGTTCTACAACTTTCGATCTAATTTGCTTCGCCTTTGACCCCCTATACTGAGGATGGTCTGAACGGGACGTGTGACCAGATCACCCTCGGAGGACTCACCCTGGAAATCGTCAGCAACCTTGTATTCAGTCAAGAAGCCGTCTTGCTGGACGGAAAGCATTTTGTCGACTGCACCCTTGATGCCTGTGAACTGAGGTATGGCGGAGGCATCGTCATCTTTGAACGCACCAGAATTTCCGGTTGCGACTACATGTTCGGCGGACAAGCGGGGCGAACAGTCGATCTGTTGAAGATTGTAGGCATCCTGGCGGAACCCTGCTCGATGCAGATTCGTGCCGGAGAGCGGATCAACTGACTCGGGCAACGCGGTCTCCCGCTCGGCAAATGCTCTCACTGCACAGGCCCGAAGCGCACCTTTCGCAACTCTCTCGCATATCCCAGCATTGGCTTGGGGGGCAAGCGAGGCAAGGCGCGCGAACGAAGGCGATAGCGCTGAAGAGGTATGTAGGGGAGTAGCACGGAAGCAAGGAGACCGCCGCGCCGCAACTCAACGCTGAACCCTGGCGATCAGGTCCTCGGGCGCAATTGGCTTCCGTATGTAGGCGATCCCGTCCACTCTCTTTCCGTCGTCGGGGAGGCTGGTACCGACATAGGCGGAGAGCACATACACCCTACAGGTTGGGACTGACTCCAGAAGGCGCGCTGCCACCTCTACCCCGTTGGCTCCCGGCATTTCGTAATCGAGTATGGCTACTTCCGGGTGAAGGTCTTGCGCAGCAAGGATGGCGGCTGTTCCGTTGTATACGCTTAACGGTTCGTACCCCTGGCTGCGGAAGATCGCTCCAAGGGTATCCGCAATGAGCCGTTCGTCATCCGCTATGAGGACGCGTGGTACCGGAGTGCGGCAAAGCCCCGTATCTATCATCTGCTCTCCCGGCTAAACATTTCGAATCTTTGCAGGCAAAAGCCCGCTAGTGCACGGATGGCGATGCTGCGGAGGGCCTCTCGACTTTCACGATGACGAAGTCATGGGTGTGGTCGTCCCACGCCATAGATAGCTTCATAAGGTCGAACTCAGCGAAGAACATTTCCCACGAGATGGACTGGATATGCGGCTTCGCATTTTCCTCCGGTTCGCCGAAAGTGAACGTCAGAACCGCCGGTTCACCGTTATGCTTCAATCGCCGGACCTGGGCTGGAAAGGCGTCGAAACGCTTAGCCCACTCACGGATGAGATTGTGGTCGCGAGTTGGAACCATGCCGTCGACTCTCCAAGCGCCCGCTTCGTTTAAGTGACCTGACGGTCCCATCCGATGTCAGGAGTTCCAGCCGTGCCGTGCGCGACTAGAAGTGATCTCACAACCGAAACCGTTTTCGATGGCAAGTGGGGGACCCGCTCCCAAAGCGGGTCCAAGCGGTCTGGCGGAGCCGCAAAGGCATAGATGAGACCACTTCTAGCGGTGGACCTTGTACCCGCCTGCCACGCCTTCCGTCAAAAGTGTCACGTTGTCCGCCTGTGGACCCTTGTCTCCCTGGACCACATCGAACAGCACGGGTGCACCCTCTTCCAGAGACTTATACCCGTTCATCTGAATTGCGGAGAAGTGGCAAAAGACATCGGGACCGTCATCACGCGATAAGAAACCGTAACCCTTCCCATTGTTGAACCAAGCAACTTTTCCTGAGTGCTGTGTCAAGGCCCGCTCCATCCTATTAGGACGTCAGCCTAACAGCGCGAAGTTCGAGAGTCTGTTCCCTATGCGACACAGCCTTTTGAATCAGGGAGTGCGTTTGCAAGCAGCTTCCCTGGACAGCCTGAGGTCAGGCACACACGTAGCTTCACGGTTCCGCTCAGCGGGTTCATGACCCTGGACGAGGGCTGATTGCACAGGCAGCACAGGGATGCACTCATCACGAACAACTCCTGACCTGGGGTGGATTCCGTCCAAGAATCTGTTGTGTCATGCGGCGACTGCGCTTCTTATCACTCTGCAGAGTCGGCATCCATTTCGTTCACTGGCCGAAGGAGGAACGGAAGAGACAAGAAGTTGCAATGGCAGTCAGGCTAGGTGGGGGTGCGGAGGAGGAGGTAGCTGCCGAGCATGGCGAAGAGGAGGTCGGGCGACCAGGCGGCGAGCATGGCGGGAAGGGAATTTACGTCGCCGAGGTTTTCGAAGATGTTGGCGATGACGTAATAGGCGATGGCTACGCCAATGGCGGTGCCGAGGCCGGCGATGTTGCCTCGCTTACCGGTCGAAAGAGCGAACGGGACGGCGACGATGGCCATGACGAAGGTGATGAGCGGGTAGGCGAGTTTGCGATTGAGTTGGACGCGGAGGCGAGTGGTGTCGAAGCCGGATTGCTGGAGATCGTGGATGTAGCGGGTGAGCTCGTCGTAGCTCATCTCCTGGGAGGGGCGTTCTTCTTTTTTGAAATAGCTGGGTTGCTCGCGGATTTCGGGGAAGCTGGCTACGGAGTAGGTCGAATAGCCTGAGATGGTCTCGCCCTGAAAGGTGCGTTGCCAGCCGTTGTCGAAGTTCCAGCGGTGGGTCTGATTGTCCCACTGGGCGGAGGTGGCGAAGATACGGCGGGTGAGGGCAAAGGTGCCGGGTTGGAACTCGAAGACGGTGAGATTGGCGAAGACGTCTTTGTCGGGGTCGAAGAACTGGTAGTAAAAGATGCGGGTGGGGTCGCCGGCGCGGGTATTTTGGCCGGAGATCCATTTACGGTCGGGGCGGAGAAAGGTTTGGGCGGGCTTGCCTTTGATTGCGGAGAGGAGGGCTTCCTGACGTCGGTTGGCCTGGGGCAGGTATAGCTCATCGAAGGCGAAGAGGGAGATGGCCAGGATCGCGGCGATGACGAGGATGGGGGCGACAACACGGTAGAGCGAGACGCCGGTGGCCTTCATGGCGGTGAGCTCGGAGGTGCGGCTGAGGGCGCCGAAGGTGATGAGGACGGCCACCAGGGAGCAGAGGGGCGTCATGTTGTAGAGGATGAACGGGATGAGATTGAGGAGGTAGTCGCCGACGGTGACGAGCGGTGTGCGGTAGCGAACGATATCGCCGATGAGCTCAAAGAAGGTAAAGATGAGGAAGAGGACGGTGACGCTGGCCAAAACGAGGGCGAAGTTTTGGACGAAGGAGCTCATAACGTATTCGTCGAGGATGAGGGGAAAGCGGGCGTGGAGGGCGCGGCGGAGGCGCTGCATGGGGCCGGTGGAGAAGGCGAAAGCTTCCTGGATGTTCGTGGGCGCGCCGGTCGTAGGGTCGGTTTTGGGGCGGCGAATGGCTGTGCCAAGGGAGGCAATGGCGGTGAGGGCGGCGCCGCCGGAGGAGATCTGCTGGATGAGAGTGATGCCGGCAGCGGTGAAGAGGAGGTTGGCGGCCCAGACACCGAGGAGGGCGGGAAGTTTGCCGTCGCGGGCGAGGGCGATGCCCATGGAAGAGGCGAAATAGTAGAGGAAGACGAGAAGGATGGTGAGGACGAAGGCTGCGCCCTTGCCGCCGCGCTTGGAGGTGAGGCCGAGGGGGACGCCGACGAGCATCAGGACGAGGCAGGCGGTGGGGGTCGCGAGGCGGCGATTGAACTCTATTTTGTAGGGCTGGGTTGTGGCGGCTGAACTGTGAGGGGAGTTGTAGGCGCGCTGATAGACGTCGCGGGTGGGCATGGCTTGCAGGGGGGTGTCGCGGCGGGTGAGGTGCTGGGTGTCCTCCTGTTGGCCTGTCTGAACGGGTAGGTCGGTGGAGCTGAAGGTGGAGAGGTCGTACTGGCCCTGGTCGGCGCCGGCATGGTTGGTGGAGATGTCGTGGCGGGCGCCGTCTTCCAGCTCGAGATGAAGGGTTTGGCCTGCACCGCCGAGGACGATGGCGTCGTGGGCGGTGATGATGTGGGGGTTTGCAGGGGTAGCGAGGTCGGCGAGGAAGACGTTCTTCCAGAGAGCAGTGCCGTTTGCGCCGGGTGTGACGTCCTGGACGTAAAGGACGTAGTTTTTGAGGTCTTCGTAGAAGACACGGGGCTGGACCGCGATGCTGGCCTGGGTGGTTTTGGACTGTTCTTCGTAGTGGAGGAGGGCTTGCGTGGCGCGGGGGGCGATGACGAGGGCGTTATAGAGGCCGAAGAGCCAGGCGGCGACGGCGAGAAAGCTGACGATGCGGAGAAAGGCGGTGACGCCAAGGCCGGAGGCGCGCATGGCGGTGATTTCGGAGTCGGCTGCGAGGCGGCTGAGGCCGAGGAGGATGCCGATGAGCACGGCCATCGGAAGGGTCAGGGTGAGGAAGTTGGGGAGGAGATAGCCGAAGAGGCGAAGGAGGTCGAGGGGAGTGGCTATGCCTCGGACGAAGAGTTCGAGGAGCGGAAGGAGGTAGCGGAGGAGAAGGACGAAGGTGAAGAGGAGGCCGCCGAGAAAGGCGTAACCGACGATTTCGCGCAGGATGTAGGTGGTGAGGATGCGGGGGCGGAACGGCACGGCGATCTACCGTGAGTGTAGCTGGTGGGAGGAACTGAGATTTGGCAGGAACGAAATCACCCGTTGCCGCGCGTATGGAAGGGAGCACACGGTGACGTCTCGCGCCGCGCGGAAGGGGCCGTTTCGCGGTCCAGATCCACGAGACGTTCGGGGGAGTCCTACCGAACCCATCCACTCGTTCCAGGCATTCGTTATGCTTCCGTGTGTCGCGTTCTTTCCCGTTCGCGAAGGTAGCGCTCAAGCTCGCTTTTGCCTTCGTGTGCCGCCCAGTCGGCCGGTGTCGCGTGCCACAGCACGTCCTTTAGATCGAGGCGAGCGCCGCGCTCAATCAGGAGGTGGACCACGGCCTCATGACCTGCTCCGGCGGCCTGGTGAAGAGGTGTCGCATGTGCATGTCCTCCGGCAGGGTTGTATCGGTCGGGATCCTCACCCGCGTCCAGCAAGGACCGGACTATCTGCGTATGACCGAACTGCGCTGCCAAGGCAAGTGCTAGATGTCGGTCTTCCGGACTCGACGTTTGCAGAAGATGGTCGCAGTCAATTCCTTGGCCGAGGGCGGCCGCAACCGGCAAATCCAACCTTGCCCCGTGCCGGATCAACGCTCTCACCGCATCGTGCTCGTTCAGTACGGCTGCTGCGCGAATCGCAGTGTTCGCGTCGGCACCATGCTCGCAGAGTAGATCAAGGAGCGGGATTTGAACCTTGCACTCTCGTGGAACGCTGCCGGTCGCCACGAGCATCAGAGTTTCGTTCCGGCTTGGGATATCTGGTCCGGCCCGCAGAATGACGCGGGTCAGATCGACGATATTAGGAGGCAGCGTCCCGTGGCGCACCGGGTTTTCGGCGATGAACTCGAGCAGAGTTGGGGAGCGAAAGTAGTTGCCGCCTTCGAAAAGAACGTGCTCATGAACCAGCGCTGGGTGAAGGCTTAACAAAGTTTGCAGCGCCGCCGCGTTGCCGGTGTCGAGCAGGTCGACGGCTCGGCGGAACGTGGGGTGTTCGATACGCTCATGATGCGGAAGATGGAGCTGGTCAGCAAGACTTGGCGCTTGGATGTGACGCTTCAGCCGCGCCCAGGTGAGGAAGCCATGCTCTCGTGCGATGGTAAGCTGCGCGTCGCCGAGACTAATGGTTGCGCTGAAAATACCGGCATCGGGAAGACGACTGAAACGGGGATGGAATTCTCGTACTCTCTGGGCAGCTTCCGGGAGCCTTGCGGAGTGTTCCCGGAGCAGGTCTTTAGCTTGATACTTCAGATGGTCGAGGTTCGGATGGGAGGGGAGGCGTTTTACCGGCATAACGAACTTTCTTTCGTGTGCCCGGGTCCGCATGCAATGGCAGAAAGTGAGTTCGCAAGACACGCGTTGAAGGTACCAGGTGGACTTCTGTCCTTCCCGCGGACCGGATGCGTCCTTAACGCGGCTTTAGACTAGCACGCTTGGATCCGAGGCAAAGAGCGAGTTCCTCGACCAATCCGATCTCACAGTCAGCTTCTCGCAATCGTTCCTGCCGATGGAGAAGGGTGTGAATCGGACGAGGGCGGGGGGCTAGCTAGCTGCCAGGTTTGGCGAGGCGGAGGGAGTTGAGGAGGACGCTTACGGAGCTTAGGGCCATAGCGGCGCTGGCGAAGGCGGGGCTGAGGGCGAGACCGAAATGAGGGAGCAGCAGGCCTGCCGCGAGGGGGATGCCGAGGATGTTGTAGAGCAGGGCCCAGGCGAGGTTTTGGCGCATGAGACGGCGGGTGCGGCGGGCGAGGCGGATGGATTTGGGGACGAGGGTGAGGTCGGGGTGGAGGAGGAGGACGTGGCCGGCTTCGCGGGCGAGGTCGGTTCCGGAGGCCATGGCGATGCCGGCGTCGGATTGGGCGAGGGCGGCGGCGTCGTTGAGGCCGTCGCCGACCATGGCGACACGGTGGCCCTGCTGCTGGAGGGTGGTGATGGCGGTGAGCTTGCCGGCGGGGAGGAGTTTGGCCTGGGTGTGCTGGATGCCGAGTCGGTTGGCGATGTCCTGTGCGGCCTCGAGCGTATCGCCGGTGAGGAGGGTGGTGGTGAGGTGGAGGTGGGTGAGGGAGTTGAGGGCGGGCTGGGCGGAGGAGCGGAGGGTGTCGGTGGCGTAGAAGGTGGCCTGGAGTTGGTGGTCGATAAGCAGGTAGATCGGGGTGGCGTGCTGGAGGTCTGCGGGGCTGGGTGGGATGGGGGTGTTGGGCGGGAGGAGGGTGGCGTTGCCGAGGGTGATGTGGTGGTGGTCGACGGTGGCTTCGGTGCCAAGGCCGGGGAGGATGCGGGCGTTGGTGGGATTGGTTGCCGGGGCCAGGTTTCGGGCGGCGGTGTAGTCGAGGATGGCTTTGGCCAGCGGGTGGGTGGAAGTCGATTCGAGGGCGGCGGCGTAGCGGAGGAGAGTTTCGGGGGCCGGGTTTGGGGTTCCCTCCTGGGAGATGGGCGGGAGCAGCCCACCCTTCGACGGTGAAGTTGTCGAAGGATGGGCCACCCGGTCGAAAGGGTGCGCGGAGGCGAGTTCGAAGGCGACGATTTCCGGTTTGCCTTCGGTGAGGGTGCCGGTCTTGTCGAAGGCGACAGTGTCTACGGTGGCGAGGCGTTCGAGAGCTTCGCCGCCTTTGATGAGGATGCCGGCGCGGGCTCCGGTACCGAGGGAGACGGCGATGGCGGCGGGGACGGCGAGGCCCAGGGCGCAGGGGCAGGCGACGACCAGGACGGCGATGGCGAAGGAGAGGGCGCGGCCGTAGCCGAGATGGTGGGGGCCGGTGTTGTCGGCGAGGGCCCAGGCGATAAAGGTGAGGACGGCCAGGGCAAGGACGGTGGGGACGAAGATGGCGCTGACGCGATCGGCAACGCGCTGGAGCGGGGCGCGGGTGGAGCGGGCCTTTTCGAGAAGGCGAGCCATCTGGGCCTGCATGGAATCGGCGCCGAGGGCGGTGGCGCGCAGAAGCAGGGGGCCGTCGAGGTTGACGGTGCCGGAAAAGAGCTTGTCGCCGGGGTTGCGGGTGACGGGGAGGGGCTCGCCGGTGAGCATGGATTCGTCGACGGAGGAGCGGCCGGATAGGACGATGCCGTCGAGGGGAATGCGGTCGCCGGGGAGTACGCGGAGGAGGTCGCCGACGGCGACGGCGTCGAGGGGAAGGAGGGTTTCGGGGGCGTTGAGAAAGGCTTCGGGGTTCGCCGTGAGTTCGGGTGGTGAGCCTTCTCCGAGCCAGCGGGCGTTGCCGGTTTCGGTGTTAACGAAGGCACGAAGGCTGGCGGTGGCGCGGTGGCGGGCACGGGCTTCGAGCCATCGGCCGGCAAGGAGAAAGGCGAGGATGAGGACGACGGCTTCGAAGTAGACGTCGCTAAAGTTTTTGCTGGGTCTGCCGATAGAGAGGGTGACCGTGGTGAAGGTGGAGGCGGCAAAAGCGACCAGGGTGCCGAGCGCGACAAGGGTGTTCATGTTGGTGGAGCGGTGGAGGGCGGCTCGCCAGGCGGCGCGGTAGATTTCGGGTGCGGCAAAAAGGATGGTGACGAGGCTGAGGGTGAACAGGATCCAGCGAAGGAGATTCGGGGAGGTGTGCAGAAGCCAAGCTGGGAGGAGCGGCATCGTCAGGTGCATGAAGGTGCGGGAGAGGATGTCTGGGGCTGCTGCGGCGATCGATGTCATCAACGGCATGGAGAGCAGCATGGCGAGGGCTCCGGCGAGGAGGGCCAGCAAGGCACGCAGGCCGAGGGTGCGCTCGTGGGGGGTGGCGATGTTCTCGGCTGCAGGGTCCGTGATCGTGGCGGAAGAGGTCCCGGTAGGAGGCAGGACGTCGTAGCCGGCGTGCCTGACGGCTGCCGTGAGGGTTTGGGAGTCTATGGAGGTGGCGGCGGTGATGCGGGCGGTATTCGCCAGGAGGTCCACGCTGGCGTCCTGAACGCCTGGGACTGCGGAAAGGGCGCGTTGTACGTGGGCCTGGCAGGCGGCGCAGCTCATGCCGGCAATACGGAGGCTGATGTCACAGGTGGCTGGCGTATGGTTTGCAGGAGTTTGAGATGGTGTGTCCGGACCGGAGTGGAGGGCATCCGGTGTGGACACCGTGTGAGGCTGTTGGCGGGGGACGACGTCCGTTTTATCAGCGGGAGGTATGGCTGAGGCTGCTTCCTGGGCGGGCATCACGGTTGGGCAGAAGTGATGCGCGAAGGGAAGCCGGCCAACTCGAGGGCCTCGAGTAGTTTTTCATTGGCAGCTTCTGTGGTGACGGTGGCAGCGCCAATGGCGACGCTCCTGGCGTGCGTGGCGGGGAGGGCATTGAGTGTCTGCGTGACGCGGCGGACGCAGGCCCCGCAGTTCATTTTGTCGATCTGGAGGTCGAGGGTAGCCATAGCAGTTGGATGCCGGGGAGGTGCGAGGGACGCGGGTTCTGGAAGGGCAGCTTTCTACTGGTCAGAGGAACTTTGTAGGTGTCCCAGACCAGTCCTGGTGCGATGCAGAGCCGCAGTCGAGGTTTCGGGGGAGGAGAGCGACGGCGCTTGCGAGCTTTGGGTACTTCCGATCGTTCGGGGTGCACCATTGATTTCTTGACCCTGTAGCACTGAAGTTGTAAACCGGAGAGAACATTAGCGATTTGGAAAGCGACCGGTTGAGAGATGGTTCGTTGGAACGGCATACAGAAGCGGTGGAAGAAGGCGGCTGACACGGCCATTGCGTCCCATGGGTTTGGCGAGGAGCAGGACCGGCTGGCGGCCGAGGTGGCCAAACGGGTTTGGGTAGCCAATGGCGGTCGAGACTGGGTCGATGCGCGCGAGGAAGGCTCGCTGGCGGCGCTGGAGATGCTGGCCGTGCGGCATTTGCATGATGCCGTTGTTCGCACGTCGGCGGCTTTGCGCTACGTGAGCGTGCTGGAAGAGCATGCGCGCTCGGCGGACTATGAGGATGTGCGGTCGATGGAGGCGGAGCGGCGGTGGGTCGAGGAATACCTGGAGGCAGCTACCCAGTGCTCGTTGCTGGCAATGGACGGGGAGTCCGGTACGGGGCTGCACGAGTCTGCGGGCAGCCGTCTGGAGCGGTTACGGGCGAGGTTGGCGTCTTTGCTGATGACCGAGCTGAAAGCTGCGGCGATTGCTGCGGCGTAGAGGAGTTTCAGCGGCGTATTCCCGCCTGATCCGGGCTGGAGCCCGGATCTAACCAGGTGAGATATCTCAGCAGTTTCTGCGCCGTATGACAAGAGGCGATGGTGTGCCTTGTGCTCAGGGCTTGGGAGGTGGGGCAAAGCGGTAGCCGACGCCGCGGGCGGTGAGGAGGTAGATGGGGTTGGTCGGGTCGGGTTCCAGGTAGCGGCGCAGGCGGACGATGAAGTTGTCGATGGGGCGGGTGTCGGTGTCGCTCTGGAGGTGCCAGACCTCTTCGAGTATCTCTTTACGGGCGATGATGCGGTTGGGGTGGGTGAGGAGATAACGGAGCAGGTCGGCTTCCATGACGGTGAGGTGGACGTGGAGGTCCTGGCTGCGAATTTCGAGGGTGTTGAAGTCAATGAGGCGATTGCCGAGGTTAATCTGGTCCGGCGATGGCGCGGGGAGGTGCTCTTCCGGTTTGGAAAAGGCAGGCTGCTCTGCCGGGGGAGGCGGCGGTTGCTGCCAAGACGTGCGGCGCAGCAGGGCTGTGAGGCGGGCGAGGAGGACGTTGAGGTCGAAGGGCTTGGGCAGGTAGTCGTCTGCGCCGGCGGCGAAGCCTTCCAGGATGTCTTCGGTGCGGCCGCGGGCGGTGAGGAGAAGGATGGGCGTGTAGTGCCCGGCTTCGCGAAGGGCGCGAGTGATGGCGAAGCCGTCCTGGCCGGGAAGCATGACGTCCAGGATGATGGCGGTAGGTGGGTCGGGCGGGTTCCCGGTGTTTAGGAGGTAGGCGAGAGCCGTGTCGCCGTCGGCTTCGTGGTGGGTCCGGTAGCCTTCTGCCTGGAGATTAAATAGGAGGCCCTGGGCGAGGTGGTCTTCGTCTTCGATGACGGCGATGAGAGCTGGAGGCATTTGCTGGTTGGTGTCGCTTGGCGATGATGGTGCAAGGACAGGATAGCGTTCGGTCGCGGAGTGGTGTTCGGTCTTGAATAGTCGGGGGTGGATTGCTGTTCCCCACGCTGGACGATGCTGCTCGGTTTGCTTGGGTTGCGGCCCTTGCGGTCGGGCCCAGCATCCCGGTTCGTGCCGGGTTCAAACTCGTTCGAAGGCTGCGGCGATGCCTTGTCCGACACCGATGCACATGGTGGTGAGCGCGCGCCGGCCGCCGCTGCGCTGCATTTGATGGATGGCCGTTAGCACCAGGCGGGCACCGCTCATGCCGAGCGGATGGCCGAGAGCGATGGCGCCGCCGTTGGAGTTTACGTGGGGTGCGTCATCGGGCAGACCGAGTTCGCGGTGGACGGCGAGGGCCTGGCTGGCGAAGGCTTCATTGAGCTCGATGGTGGTGAAGTCGGAGATCGTGAGCCCCAGCCTGGCGAGGAGTTTGCGTGTTGCGGGTACCGGGCCGATGCCCATGATGCGGGGAGCGACGCCGGCGGTGGCCATACCCAGGAAGCGGGCCTGTGGGGTTAAGCCGAACTGCTTCACGGCGTATTCCGAGGCGAGTAAGAGGGCAGCTGCGCCGTCGTTGATGCCGGAGGCGTTGCCGGCGGTGACGGTGCCGTCGCTGCGGACGATGGGTTTCAGGCGCGCGAGGGTTTCCAGGGTGGTGTCGGGGCGGGGGTGTTCGTCGGCGGAGACGGTGAGGGCGTTCTTGCGGCCGGGGATGACGACGGGGACGATCTCCTCGGCGAAGAAGCCGCTGACTGCGGCTGTGTTGGCGCGTTGTTGGCTGCGGAGGGCGAAGAGGTCTTGGTCTTCGCGCGAGATGCCCCACTGGGAAGCGACGTTTTCGGCGGTTTCGGCCATGGAATGTGTGCCGCAGAGCTGTTCCATGCGGGGGTTGATGAAGCGCCAGCCCAGGGTGGTGTCGGCCATGGCGGGGCCGCGGTCGAAGGGTGTTTCGGATTTAGAGACGACAAAGGGGGCGCGGGACATGGACTCGACGCCGCCGGCGAGGACGAGATCGAGCTCACCGGTTGCGATGGCGCGGGCTGCGGTGCCGACGGCGTCGAGGCCGGAGCCGCAGAGGCGGTTGAGGGTGACGGCTGGGACGGTGTCGGGGAGGCCGGCGAGGAGGGAAGCCATGCGGGCGACGTTGCGGTTGTCTTCGCCGGCCTGGTTGGCGCAGCCGAGAACGACTTCGTCGAGCTGCGACCAGTCCAGGTTGGGGTGACGGCGAAGGAGGTCGTGGATGGGAAGGGAAGCGAGGTCGTCTGTGCGTACGGTGGCGAGGGCGCCGGCGTAGCGGCCGATGGGGGTGCGGATGCCGTCGCAGATGTATACGGGGTTCATGCCTGGGTTTCAATGTGCAGGGTTGAGCAGACCGGCGTCAATGCGGGTGTGTCGGGGGTGGGAAGGGGAGCAAACATCTGACGCAAAGGGACGAAGGTTGCGCAAAGGGACGCGACGGCGTTTGCGGAGGGATTAGCCGCCGAGATCGAGGAGGTGGACGTGCGGGATGGGTTGGCCGAGGAAGTGGGAGCCCAGCCGGGCGAACTTCTCGATGGAGTCGGTGGCGTAGCAGGTGAAGGTGGCGGGGGTTTCCCTGGAATCCACCTTGGCTGACGATGAAGGTGTTGGCGAAGATGGGGTGCCGGGTATTTGGAGGTTGAGGAGGGTGCGGGTGGCTTCGGCGGTGGCTTCGGCGGAGTCGACCACGGGGGCCTGGCAGCCCAGGTCGCGGAGGGTCTGGGTGATGGCGGGGGCGAGGAGGGGGTAGTGGGTGCAGCCGAGGAGAACGGCGTCGGGCGAAGTGCGGGTGAGGGCTTCGGTGAGGTAGATGCGGAGGACTTCGCGGGTGACGGGGTGGTCCGTCCAGCCTTCTTCGACCAGGGGGACGAGGAGGGGACAGGGCATTTCTGTAGCGTGGAGGTCGAGGCTGGCGCAGGTGTCGCGGTAGGCGTGGGAGGCGACGGTGGCTGCGGTGGCGAGGACGAGGATGTTGGGGGTTTTCTTGAGATGGGGGGGCTGGCTTGTGTTTTCGGCACTCGCGGCGTGCAAAACGCGGGTCTCTCCACTGCGCTTCGCTTCGGTCGAGATGATAGTTTCTGGGGGGTGTGGGATTGTTGTGGCCGCCTTGAGGGCGGCCCGGGCGCCGGGCTCGATGACGCCGAGGACGGGGACGGGAACGGCGGCGCGGATTTCGGGGAGGGCGAGGGCGGTGGCGGTGTTGCAGGCGATGACGAGACTTTGCGCGCCCTGGTCTACGAGGAAGCGGGCGGCTTCTACGGCGTAGCGGGCTACGGTGAGTTGGGATTTGGCGCCGTAAGGAAGGCGGGCGGTGTCGCCGAGGTAGAGGAAGTGGGTGCCGGGGAGGCGGGGGAGCAGGGCGCGAAGGACGGTGAGGCCGCCGAAGCCGGAGTCGAAGACGCCGATGGTGCGGGTGGCTCGGGGAGTGGAGTTTGTCACGGGCATTGGATTGTTGGTCAGAGGGGATAGCTGGTTCAGCATCAGCTGAAGTTCAGAGTCGGGAAAGGCTGGGCTATTTTGGCAGGGTCAAGCGGACCTCAGCGGCTGAAGCCGCTTGGAAAGCGCGTGTTCTGTGGCACGGCTGAAGCCATGCCCCTTCCCGTTCCTGGCTGCTCGACGGCATCCCGGGAGTATTAACGGAGGTCTGTCCTCTTCGCTGCGCCGGTCGTGATGACCGTGATGGGAACTGGGTGCGGGACGTCATTGGGCGGTGGTTTGGGTGAGGGTGTCGCGGGAGGGATAGATGCGGAGGAGGTCGGCGTGGCCGGCGAGGGTTTCGCGGGGTTGGCCGTCGACGAGGAAGCGGATTTGTTCGATCTGGGGGAGGTTGGTGTGGAGGGTGCCGATGATGGAGTTGAGAGTGAGAGTTTCGACTTCGACGCCCGAGGGGTGACTGTTGACGAAGTTGCTGCGGAGGTCGATGACGGCGAGTTCGCCGCCGGGCGTTTTGGGCTGGAGGGCGGTGGCAGGGTCGGTGGGGGCGACGGGGACCGTTTGTATGCGGCCGTCGGGGGTGGAGGGTGTGGCGGTGTCGACGGCGTGGCCGGTGACCGGGAGGGGAAGGAGGAAGATTTCGTTGACCATGACGCCGGACGGGAGGGGGTGGGAGGAGCCCGGGAGGGCGTATTCGGAGAGGAGGTGGTCGAGGAGGGCGCGGGCGCGGGCGTTGACCTCGGAAGGAAGGGCGATGGCTCGGTCGGCGGCGGTGATGGAGCCTTCGTCGTCATTGGCCAGGTCGAGGGTGACGGCTTCGGTGCCGGCGCCGGGGGCGTCGATGGGAGTGTCGTCCTGGGAGGCGAGGTCGCGGACGCGGTCACGGGCGTGGACGTGCTCGACGATAAGAACCGTGGCCATAGCGAGGATGCAGGCGAAGAGGCACCAGAAGAGGATGCGCATGTTGCGGGAGCTCATGGCTGGGGCTCCTGGGGGGCGGTGGTCAGGGGGGGTGTGTGATGGCGGGGGCGGTGGGGGGAGGGCATGGTGGCGAGGAGTTTGGTCGGGGGTTGGACTTGGTTTTGCCAGAAGACGAGGGCGCCGGCGATGGCCTGGGCTACGCCTTCCTGGTAAGCGGCGTCGTTGACGGATCGGGGATCGCTGTCCTGGGGGGCGAGTTCGAGGACGAGGGCGGGGCAGGTGAGGGAGTCGACTGGGCGGACGGAAGCGGCGCTGCTAACGAGGGCTATGCGGGAGCGGCCGAGGGCGGTGGCTAGATTGCGCTCGAGTTGCTGGCTGGCGGGGACCCAGGCGGCCTGGGCAGTGAGCCAGGGGAGGGTTGTGACTTCGAAGGGGGCTGGGTCGAGTTCGGAGCTGTAGAGGTGGACGCCGTTGCCGCGGCCGGTGGCGTGGAGGAGCAGGCAGGCGGCGGCGCGGGCGTGGTTGGCGATGCCGGCGCGGTCGTCGAAGGTGAGGGGCGTGGGGGCGCTGTTGGGCGTGGCCTGCTGAGTGGCGGCATCGGAGTCGCGGGTGAGGACGACGGTGAAGCCGCGGGCGGTGAGGAGGGTTCGGAGACGGAAGGCGAGGGCGAGGGTGATGTTTTTCTCGAGGAGGTTGTCGCCGATGCGGGAGCCGGAGTCGGCGCCGCCGTGGGCGGGGTCGAGGACGATGATGTTGCGGTTGAGGGTGGTGGAGAGTTTGGGGGGTGCGGCGGGCTTGGTTTCGGTGGGCTTGGTTTCGGTGGAGGCGGTGCTTGTTACCGGCGTGGCGGTGTGGGGTGTTTTGGGAGGGGAGGTTTGTCCGGTTGCGGCGGGGGATGGGGTGGTTTGGGCGGCGTGGGGGTGGGGCGTCGTTGTGGCGGTAGTCTGGCCTGTCGTTGCGGGCGTTACGGAGAGGGATTGGGGGTTTACGGGACGGGGTCGGGGTGGGCGGGCCACCAGGGGGGCAGCGTCGGCGGGGGCGTTCTGGGGATTGGGGCTTTGTGGACGCGGGTGGACTCGGACGATGGGTGCCGGGCTTTGCTGGGGTGGGGTGTCCTGCTGGACGGCTGCGTGGGCTGCGGAAAGAGACGAGGCGAGTGCCAGGAACAGGAACGCGCGGAAGTGGCGGCGTCGGAAAGCTCGGGGAGACGGCGGGGAAGCGGGTGTGGGCTTGGGATCGTTCAAGGCTGCGTGAGGATGGTTCCTTACCGAGGGTGGTGCTGTCCGAAAGACTCCGGTCGATTGTACCGGGTTGGGGCGGGGTAGACTGCGGTATGCGCGTCTTCGGGATCGATTGCGGCACGGAGTTTACGGGCTATGGCGTGGTGGAGGTGGAAACCTCCTTCAGGACGCCGCGGTTGCAGCATCTTTGTGCGGGGGCGGTTCGGCTGAACAAGAAGGATACGACCCCCGCGAGGCTGGCGCAGGTGTATGCGGAGTTGACGGCGTTGCTGCAGGCGTGGGAGCCGGATTGTGTGGCGATTGAGGATGTGTTTTTTGCTGTGAATGCGAAGAGTGCGCTGAAGCTGGGACAGGTGCGCGGCGTGGCCCTGCTGGCGGCGGCGAATTGCGGGTTGCCGGTGGCGGAATATGCGCCTTTGAGTGTGAAGAGTGCCGTGGTGGGGTATGGTTTGGCGGCGAAGGATCAGGTTGGGTTTATGGTGGCGCGTTTGCTGGAACTGCAAGCGGTGCCCCAGCCGGCCGATGCGGCCGATGCGCTGGCAATTGCGATCTGCCACATCCACCATGCGCAGACGGCGGAGGGTTTGGCACGTTGAAGAAAGCATGGATGGGTTTGGTTTTGGGCGTGGTCGGGGGATTGTGTGCGTGGGGGCAGGGGCCGGGTGCGTCTCTGCGCTTTTCGCTGGACCGGCCGGGACCGCCCCCGCTGCAGTACACGCTGACGGTCGCGGAGGATGGGAGCGGAAGCTTTGCGGCACGGCCGGCTGAGGGGGTGGCGGGGGACCCGAAGGCCATTCACGTGAACGCTCCTACGCTGAAGAAGTTGTTTGCGGCGGTGCCGATGGTGGAGGGGGGTCGGTGCGAGACGCACAGCAAGGGCATTGCGAAGACGGGGGTGAAGGTGCTGCACTACACAGGTGCGGGGCGCGACGCGCAGTGTGAGTACAACTATTCGGACGATGACCGAGTGAACGACGCGACAACGGCGTTTGAGGGCATTGCGGAGACGCTTCTTTTTGGGGACCGGCTGGCGGCGAAGCTGCGTTTTGATCGTTTGGGACTGGATACCGAACTGGACGATCTGCAGACCGCAGTGCGGGAAGGGCGGGCGCTGGACGTGGAGAATATTGCGCCGGTGTTGAAGAAGGTCTCTGAGGATGAGCGGGCTATGGACCGGGTGCGGCGTAAGGCGGAGCGGCTGCTGCAGGATGCGCAGGTGAGTCAGACGGCGGCGCTGGCGGGGCCGAGCGCGCGGTAGAGTTCGGCTAGGTCTTCGAGGCGGACAGCTTCGGAGCGGGACTGGGCGGGGATCGCCGCGGGCCAAGCAGACGTGAGCTGGGCGGAGGAAAAGCCGGCAACGCGCAGGTTGTTGGCGAGGGTTTTGCGCTTTTGGGCGAAGGTGGCGCGGAGGAAGCGGTTGAAGCCCTCGAAGTCTACCCCGAGCTCGGCGAAGCGGGGAGCGAAATCGAGGCGGAAGACAGTGGAGTGAACGTCGGGTGGGGGATTGAAGGCGCCCGGGGGCAGGGTGAAGAGTTCAGTTACGGTGGCGTGCAGCTGGGTGACGGCGGAGAGTGCGCCGTAGTCGCTGGAGCCGGGCGGGGCGGCGATGCGCTGGGCGACTTCGCGCTGGGTCATGAGGACGGCGCGGCGAAGAAGGCCGGCGCGGGCGGCGGCGTAGAGGTGGAGGAGGATATCGGAGGTGATGTAGTAGGGGAGATTGCCGAGGATGTCTATGCCGACGTTATAGATCTCGTCGGTGGCGAAGGGGGCGAGGTCGGTTTCGAGGATGTCGGCGTGGTGGACGGTGACGTGGGGGTCGTTGCGGAAGCGGAAGGTGAGTTCGCGGGCGAGACCGGGGTCGAATTCTATGCAGTGGAGGCGGGCGCAACGTGAGGCCAGATGGGCGGTGATGGCACCGTGGCCGGGGCCGATCTCGACGACGGTGCGGGCTGTGAGGTCGCCGAGGGCATCGGCGATGCGGAGGGTGGCGGCTTCGTCGGTGAGAAAATTTTGGCCGAGTTTGGGGGCGTTGTGTCCCATGGATTTAGCTTAGTGGCTGGTTGTCAGTTGTCGGTCGGTAGCGGGCAGGGATCAGTGGCAGTTGGGTTATTCGTAGTCCTTTTCTTCTGGCCAGTTGATGGGGTGGGCAATTTTTGGATTTTGCAGGAGATAGATGTTTTTGTGCTCGAAGGACATGGCGAGGGGATCGGTCATTGTGCCGAGGATGGTGACTGAGTTCCAGCGTTGGGCGAGGTCTTCTGGTTTGTCGTGGACGACGGCGATGAGGGTGTGGCCGTCGCAGCCGTGCATGCCCCAGAGCCAATAGTTGTTATGGCCTGAGATAACGGGCGGGAGTGTGGGGTCGGCTTGGCGGCCGAGGAATTCGAGGGAGCCCGCTTCACCGTAGTTTCCGGCGTCGATGCAGACGTGCCGGCGATCGGCGGGGGAGAGATTGCGATAGCCCGTGACGACGATTTGTGAGAGTTGGTCCCACCCGAAGCGGTCGGCAAAGAACTGGGGAAGGATGCTGGCCTTGTAGGTTTCGGGTTCGCTGGGGACGAGGTGCAGGGCTTGGGTGTAGCGGGCGAAGGTGATGGGGCGGAGAACAGGAGAGGCGAGTGGGAGGAGGAGCAGGCCGGCTAAGAGAAAGACGGTTTCGAGGACGGGGAAGGCGGCGATGCGATGGAGAGCAGAGGGGCGGCGGGTGGTGAGGCGGTCTTGCCACGCAAGGGCCCCGGCGGCGTAGAGGAGGGGGTAGATGGGGGCGAGATAGTAGTCCTTGGCGTGGAGGAGGAACATAAGGGTGAGAAAGAGGAGGTAGGTGAGGCCGATCCAGCGGACGGTGGGAAAAGATTTGGCGCGGAGAGAGGCGATCAGGCCGGGGATCCAGAGGAGGCTGAAAACGGGGTTGAGTTGGGAGATCTGGGCGGCGAGGAAGGCGAGAGGGCCGAGGATGACGGTTTTGCCGACTTTCTGGCCGTTGCGGAGGAATTCCCAGGTGGGCCAGTTGTTGCCGGCTTCCCAGAGAAGGAAGGGCGTGACCAGCGTGAGGGTGATAAGCGTGCCTACGAGCAGCCAGGGGGTGAAGAGTAAGCGGCGCTGGGGTGTGAGGGCTAGGGCCAGGAGCAGTGCGGCGAGGAAGAAAAGCATCGAGGGTTTGGCGAGCAGGCCGACGCCGGCTAGAAGGCCGATGGAGGGCCAGAGGATGCGGGGAGAACCTCCTCTTTGAAGCAGGACGATGCAGAGGGTGGTGGCGATCCAGAACATGGGTTCGAGGCAGGGAATGCAGAGGGTGCCTGCGGTCCCGAGGTAGACGGGAGTGAACAGAAGGGTGAGCATGGCGAGGGACTGGGCGCCGCGATAGCCGCCCAGGGCCCAAGTGAGAATGCCGGTGAGGGCGACGGCGATGGCTCCGGCGGCGGCAGGGAGGACACGGATGGCGAACAGGGAGTCGCCGAAGAGGAGCTCGCCGCTGCGAGCCATGAGGGCGACGATCGGGCCCTGGTCGACGTAGCCCCAGGCGAGATGGCGGCCGCATGCGAGAAAGTAGAACTCGTCGCGGAAATAGCTGTAGCCGATGTGGGTGGTGTAGAGAGTAAGGGCGAAATGGAGGAGGAGCTTGGCAAGGGCGAAGGCGGCGGCGAGATACAGGGCGGGACGGAGTTGGGGCGGGGCGGTGATGGAAGAAGAGGTCACGTGGTTGGTGACAGGGTACGCTGGAAGACGTGGAGGCGCTTCTTCTTTTGCATCGAAGGAGCAACGCAGCGAACAGGAGAAGAACGATGGAATGGCAGCCTGGCGGTCTGAGTAGTGATATTGAGGATCGGCGCGACGATTCTGGCGGCGGAGGGGGTGGTGGCGGAGGGTTTGGCTTCGGCGGAGGCCTTGGGATTGTTGGGTTTTTGGTGCTGCTGGTAATCAGTCTGGTGACCGGGCATAACTTTCTGGGGGGCATGCTGGGCGGCGGGAGTGCCCAGCCAGCGGCGACGCGGCAGGTACAAACCGGGCCGGCTCAGCCGCATGCCACGGGCGAGGACCGGGATGCGCAGTTGATTTCGTTTGTGAATGGGGATGTGCAGAAGTTCTGGCGGCAAACTTTAACGTCCCAGGGCAAGCCGTATCATGAGGCGCATATTGTGCTGTACCGAGGCGAAACGGACGCGGGGTGCGGGACGGCGGAGGCGTCGACCGGGCCGTTCTATTGCCCGGCGGACCAGAAGGTCTACCTGGATCTGAGTTTTTGGGATGAGTTGCGGAAGTTCGGTGGATCGACTGCGGACTTTGCGCAGGCGTATGTGCTGGCGCATGAGTTGGGGCACCATGTGCAGAATATGGTCGGAACGGAGACGCGGGTGCAGCACCTGATGCAGACGGAACCGGGGCAACAGAACCATTTGTCTGTTGATCTGGAGCTGCAGGCGGACTGTTACGGGGGCGTGTGGGCACACCATGCGCAGGGGGAGAGGATTCTGGATCCGGGGGATGTGCAGGCGGCTTTGAGCGCCGTGGCTTCGGTGGGGGATGACCACCTGGAAAAGATGAGCGGGCGGGCGGTGAGTCCGGAGAGCTGGACGCATGGGTCTTCGGAGCAACGGCAGCACTGGTTTCAGGTTGGGTTTCAGGGCGGCGACCCCGGAGCTTGCAATACTTTTGGCGGGAGCGGCGGGACGGGTGGTTTGCAATAGCGAAACTGCCCCGCATGGGGCATAGGCAGGCGCTAGGTTCCTTTTGTACAAAAGGGGGAGCATAGCCTTCCGGTTCCAGCACTTTGATCCTGTGACCCGGCTGGCGGCGTGCGCTGTTGAGTTGGAATCGTTGCCGGAGCCGCGGTGTGAGGGTTAGGTCTGTCGCAATGCGCCTGTTGGGCGCAGTGATGACTATATTTACGTTGTCGCTGCCTGCGCGCTTGTGGGCGGTGCAGGCGACCCTTGTGGCGGATGCGCATGTGTCGTCCGCGCAGCCTGCAGTGAATGCCGGTGGGCTGAGCAATGTGAATGCCGGTGGCGGGTACACGGGGCTGATGCAGTTCGATCTGGGGGTGCTGCCGTCGGGAACGACGGGCGCGCAGATCGCGAAGGCGACGCTTCGGGTGTATTGCAATCGGGCGGATACGCCGGGAACCGTGAATCTGCTGCCGGTGTATGGAAGCTGGACGGAACTGGGCGTCACGTATGCGACGATGCCGGTGCTGGGAACGCCGGTGAGCACGGCGCAGGTGGGGGCAGCGAATGCTTTTGTGACGTTCGATGTCACGGCGATGGTGCAGGGGTGGGTGAATGCGCCGGGTTCTAATTTTGGCTTGGCGCTGAGCAGTTCGACGGCCGTTGTTCAATTTGACAGCAAGGAGAACGATCAGACTGCGCATCCGGCGGATCTGGAGATTGCCTTGGCTCCGGGTAATGGGAGCACTGGGGGAGGTACGGGCGCTGCGGGTCCGGCTGGGGTACCGGGTGCGACAGGCTCGACGGGGATGACAGGGGCAACCGGAGCTACGGGCGTGGCCGGGCCTGCGGGAAGCAATGGAGCTGCCGGTAGGGCAGGAGCTACTGGTGCGACGGGGGCTGCCGGACCTGCCGGGGCGGGGCTGGTGAATTACCTGGGGACGTATAGCTCGACGATGAACTATGGAAATGGCGACGTAGTTCAGTTTGGCGGTTCGACTTATATCTCGCAGACGGCAGCCAATCATGGAAATACGCCGGGGTTGACGGTTGCCTGGGGCTTGTTGGCGGCGCAGGGTGCGGCGGGACCGAGCGGCGTTGCGGGCGTAACGGGGGTTACGGGACAGCAGGGGCCGCCGGGGTTCGGGGTGCAGGGGGTGACGGGGAATACGGGCGCGACAGGAATCACGGGTGCGACGGGAACGGCGGGGTTGGTGTACCAGGGCGCCTACCAGTCGACGGTGAATTATGGGATGGGCGATGTGGTGGTGTGGAACGGGTCGAGCTTTGCCTCGCTGCTTGCCTCGAACCATGGAAACACGCCGGGGTTGGTGCCGGGGGCGTGGGGGACGCTGACAGCGCAGGGGCCGCAGGGAACTACGGGCGCGACCGGCGCGGCAGGGCCCACTGGAGTGACTGGTTCATTGGGACCGGTGGGGCCGCCGGGGGAAAGAGGTGACCAGGGAGCGCAGGGTATTGCCGGCCAAGCAGGGGCGCAAGGATTGCCGGGGAGCACGGGTGCTGTGGGGCTGCAAGGACCTATGGGACCGACGGGTGCGGCAGGTCCGGTGGGGATGAGTTTTCAGGGCGTTTATAGCTCTGCGGGGAATTACAGCGTGGGGCAGGGGGTGCTGTGGCAGGGTGCGGGATGGGTTTCGCTGGTGAATGGAAACCATGGAAATACGCCGGATCAGAGCCCGGCGGTGTGGGCGATGTTCGCTGCGCCAGGGGCAACAGGCGTAACAGGTGCAACCGGAGTGGGCCTGAATGGAGCGACCGGGGGGACGGGTGCGAGTGGGATAAACGGGATGAATGGGGCGACAGGGGCTACGGGGGCCACAGGATCGGCGGGATTGGTATACCAGGGGACGTATCGGTCTTCGACGAACTATGCGCTGGGCGACGTGGTTGTGTGGAATGGGTCGAGCTACGCCTCCTTGACCGCGTCAAACCGGGGCAACACGCCGGATGCGGTACCTGCGGCTTGGGGTGTGTTGACGCTGCAAGGGGCTGTGGGTGCTGTGGGACCGACCGGGGGCGTGGGGGCGACTGGAGCGACGGGCGTGGTCGGGCCGATGGGTTCGATCGGACCGCAGGGAGCGCAAGGGGCGCCTGGGGTGATGGGATCGGCGGGATCTCCGGGAGTTACGGGGCCTGCGGGGCCGGCCGGGGCTCAGGGTGCGACCGGCGGGACGGGATTGGCCGGGCCGGCGGGAGCCCAGGGCATTGCTGGAGGAATGGGAGCCACTGGACCTCAGGGGTTGCCAGGAGTCACGGGATCTGCTGGACCGGTGGGGATGAGCTTTCAGGGGGGCTATAGTCCGGCGGTGAACTACAGCGTCGGGCAAGGGGTGCTGTGGCAGGGGGCGGCGTGGGTCTCGCTGGTGAATGGAAACCAGGAAAATACGCC
>CAXUDN010000034.1:28549-34276 GCA_964249715.1 uncultured Acidobacteriaceae bacterium | reverse complement strand
GGCGTCAAGGACCTCAACCTCATCCTCAAGGGTGACGTGCAGGGCTCGGTCGAAGTGCTGGCCGACTCGCTGGTGCGGATGTCGACCGAAAAGGTACGGGTCAAGGTGCTGCACTCCGGCGTGGGTGCAATCACGGAATCGGACATCCTGTTGGCTTCCGCGTCAAACGCGGTGGTCATTGGGTTCAACGTTCGGCCGGAGCGCAAGTCGCAGGAACTGGCCGATCGCGAGAACGTGGAAATCCGGCTGCACTCAATCATTTACGAGCTGCAGGACGAGATGACCAAGGCGATGCTGGGACTTCTGGATGCGGTTTACCGGGAGAACTACGAAGGCCGCGCCGAGGTGCTCAACGTCTTCAAGATCACCAAGGTCGGGCAGATTGCGGGTTGCGTGGTGCGCGATGGGCTCATCAAGCGCGACATGCAGGTTCGGGTTCTGCGCGGCGGCGAAGAGGTCTGGAAGGGCAAGATCAGCTCGCTCAAGCGTTTCAAGGATGATGTGGCCGATGTCCGGCAAGGCATGGAGTGCGGTATCGATCTCCAGGGCTATAAGGACATCCGGGTTGCAGACGTGATTGAGGCGTTCACGACCGAGAAGCTGGCTGCAGATCTTGGACAGAACTCGGCGGAGAAGAAGAAGCAGCAGATGGCTGAGCTGGCAGCGGCCAAGGACAAGGAACAGGAACCGGTGGGCGCGGGCGTTTAGCGCGGGCACACCAAAGCAAAGGCCGGGAGCGATCCCGGCCTTTTGCTTTCAGGTAGATCGCTTGATGCTGGGCTTCCCTGCCCTGTATCCCGACCGGGACTATTTTGCGGGCGAGGTCCTGGTTACAAATTCAGTACGGCCCGTCCTGAAATGTTGAAGTCTGGTTTCGATGGCCCGCGTCCGTGCAGCGTGCCTGACTGGGCCTACTGAAGCAGGCGTCGCAGCCGTCTAGCCTCGACGCGTACTTCTAGATCGGGAGATTGGCTTGCTTCATTCGCCATTGCAATCGTGTCCGGCTTGTCCTCGGGCTTTACGTCCCCGGCAACGGCCTGCAACAGATGCACAATCTGGAGCTTTTGCCAGGCGGAAAAGGCGTTATGGTAGCCGCTTACCAGAGCGCGGGCGCAAACGCCTCCCTTATGACGCAAGGAGAGCTGTTCGGCGGACCGGACGAGGATGTCTGTCGGAGTCTTTAAGCTCTGGCAGAAGTCTTCGAGCCGCCCTTGCCCTCGCGGCTCGCCGAGGGACCATAGAGTAGAGGCGAAATTTACGATAACCACTGAATTTTGCTCTCGCTCGAGGGCGCTTTCGATGAGCTGGACTGCTTCCGGATCCTTCTCGTCCGCCAAGCGCAACGCGGCCACAGACCGCAGCATGGGTTCAGCCGCTGTCAGTGCTCGAACCGTTTGCTCTCGATTGATGATGCCGTGTTCCGCCAGAATTTCCGAGGCTGTTGCCAGTGGACCGGTGTGCGTATAGGTCCCCTGGGAATCTCTTGCCTGCGCAGCAAGCACGCATGCAGTGCAAACGAACAGAAGTGGCAAGCCTAAGTATGACCAGCGATCATGCATGGTGGACCGTGACCTCGCTGAACTCAGGTACTGGTAAGACGCCGGCACAGGCACGACGACACGGAGACGGCACGGCTTAGTTCGGGGTGGGTTGATTTACCTGATCGATGATCAGAACTTTGATGGGTAACCTTTTCGTTTCGAGCTTTAGGCCGAGTTGCTCCCCGAGAGCGGAGAACAGCGATGGGCCGGAGTTTTCCCCTGCGGCGCTGTCAGGGGTGTAGTGGAGGTCGAAGTTGTATTTGCCTGCCAGGCCGGTGTTGTCGACGACCATGCGGCCACCGATGTCGGGCTGTGTTGCCAGGATGTTCGCCAGCATCGCGGTCGTTGCGCCCTTGCCTTCGACGTGACCGTGACCATCGTTGTGCAGGCTTGGCCCGTCAGGCGGTGGGCAGGGGTGATCGGCCGATGCGGCATCGCAGACGATAGAGAGTTGCAGCCGGGATCCACCCTTTGCCAGAACAAGAGCGTCGACGGTGCGTGGCTGGAGTTCTGTGTGGGCCTTCAGGTGGAAGCGGTCTTCGAGGAGTTTGCGTACCATGGCGTCGATCGCTCCTTCCTGTTCTTCGGGGGACATGGCTTGCAGAGTCTTGGCTGTCGCGTCGTCGATCTTCGTGGTGATATCGAAGCCGGTGGTTCGAACCCATGCGGGTGCTCCGACGACCTGGTCGTCGGAGCCGATGTTAAGGCCGAAAGCTAATTTCAAGAGGTAGAGCAGGGGGATGTTCTCCGTGGACACCCTTCCGCCATTCAGGTTGAAGTTGGAGTTAGGGTTGGCGGGGCGGCTGGGCCTGATTGCGGCTAGTTCGAAGGCGAAGGGCGAGGTGGCCGGGGTTTGAGCGGAATCGTACGACGGGAACAAGAGCGCAGCAAAAACAGCGACACAGACTGAGCGGTGAAACCAGGTCATCGGTCCTCCGAAGCGATGCAGATCGACTCAGGCACGATTTTAAGGCGGGGGGACGCCTTTGACCATTGCCGGCTTGCATCTGGTGGGTCTATGGATGATATCGACGCATCATCAGCCTTGACACAGGCCCTGTCCGTTCCTTGCATCGGCCGCAGGTTGATGGCCTTTAGCGGGCAAGACCGGCGGCGAGCTTCTTACGGCCTTCCTCACCCGTTGGGTTAGGGATGGAGGGAGGGTGTTTGGGAGCGGAGCCAGGTGAGGCAGGCGGCGGGGTCGTCAGTGATGAGGGCGTCGACTCCGGCGGAGACCAGGGTTTGCCAGGCATTGGGGTTGTTGGGAGTCCAGGGGAGGACTTGGCGGTGAAGACGGTGGGCTTCGGCTACGGTTTCGGGGGTGACCAGGGTGTAGTCGGGGCTTAGGATTTCGGCGTTGGTGATCCGGGCTATCTGGCTGAAGGATCTGTTCGGGTCGGTGGGTGCCAGGAGAGTGTCATTCGGGTCGGCGTCGAAAAGGGCGGAAAGGCGGACAGCGGGATTGAGGGCGCGCATCGCGTGGAGGGTGCGGAAGTCGAAGCTCTGGAGAATGACGCGATGGGTCAGGTTGTGGCGGCGGACCGCGGCGTCGATGAGTTGGACGAAGACTTCGGGGGTGGGAGTGAGGTCGGGGTGCGGGGGGAAGATTTTGGTTTCTACGGTGAAGTCAAAGGGGCCAAGGGGGGCGAGGGCGAGAATTTCGTCGAAAGTGGGAATGGGGGTGCTGGGGATGGCGAGTTGGCGGGGAAAGTTGGGGAGGGTGAGGGCGCCGCAGTCGTAGTGTCGAAGCTGGGCGAGGGTAAGGGAGTGGATGGGGGTGCCAGGAGGGAGAGCGGGACCGAGGCAGCGGCGCTCGTTGGCGTGGGCGGGGGTGTCGGGCGGAGTGAGGAAGGGGGAGTGGGAGGCGACGAGGATGTTGTCGCGGGTGACGGCGAGGTCGAGTTCGAGGACGTCGGCGCCGATTTCGATGGCGTAAAGAAAGGCGGGGAGGGTGTTTTCGGGACGGAGAGCGCGACCGCCGCGATGGGCGTGGACCTGGACGGTGCGGGGCGGCGGGTGCGGCATGATTTGAGGGTAGATGGGGATGACGCAAACGGGGGAGAAGATGACGGGGTTTGGGGGATGTTGGAACCTATTGCCGGGTGATACGTCTGTGTAACACGTGCCGTTTCGAACGGCAGAGATGGGTGGGGTGGAGATGAGCGGGATCGCAGGATTACAGGTGGGGCGGCAGGTGAGCGAGAGTGAACGGCTGCACCCAAAGCCGCAGATGCGGCGGTTGGGCTGGCAGAGCCTGAATGGGCAGTGGGATTTCTGCAAGGGCCGGGAGAAGCAGTACAACGGGCCGGGTGAGGTGGCGTGGGAGTGTGCGATCACAGTGCCTTTCAGCCCGGAAACAGAAGCCAGCGGGGTGGCGGATCAGGGGTTCTATACGGCTGTCTGGTACCGGCGGACGTGGGAGCAGGAACCGGTGCCGGCGGGCAAGCGGTTGCTGGTGCACTTTGAGGCGGTAGACTGGGCGGCCGAGGTGTGGGTGAATGGGACGCGGGTGTGCTCGCACCAGGGTGGGTTTACGCCCTTTTTCGCTGATATAACGCATGCGCTGGTGGAAGGGCCGTTGCAGGAGATTGCCGTTCGGGCGGAGGATGACTCACTGGATCTGGAGAAGCCGCGGGGCAAGCAGGATTGGAAGCTGGAGCCGCACTCGATCTGGTATCCGCGGACTACGGGCATCTGGCAGGAGGTTTGGCTGGAGACGGTGGGGGAGGTGCGCATCGGTTCCATGCAATGGACGAGCAGTTTGAAGCACTGGGATATTGGGCTGGATGCGCGGATCGTAGAGGACGGTCTGCGCGATGTGGCGATCGACGGCCGCGAGGAGGAACGGCGTTGCCAGCCGTTGAAGTTGAATGTGCGGCTGAGTGTGGGCGAGACGATGATTGCAGAGGACCGGTACGCGGTGGTGGCCGGGGAGGTACACCGGCGGATTGCGCTGTCGGATCCGGGGATCGACGACTCGCGGAACACGCTGCTGTGGTCGCCGAACTCGCCGACGCTGATCGATGCGGTGATCGAGTTGCGGTCGGCTGAGGGTGAGTTGCTGGACCGGGTGGAGAGCTACACGGCGATCCGGGCGGTCGCAACGCAGGGGGACCGGTTCATTCTGAACGGCCGGCCCATGCCCTTGCGGCTGGTTCTGGACCAAGGCTATTGGGAGAAGAGCGGGCTTACGGCGCTGGACGACGAAGCGCTACAGCGGGATATCGATCTGGTGAAGCGGCTTGGGTTCAATGGGGTGCGCAAGCACCAGAAGATTGAGTCGGAGCGATTCCTGTACCTGGCGGACAAGGCGGGGCTGCTGGTGTGGGAGGAAATGCCGAGCGCGTACCGGTATACGACGAAGTCGATTCACCGCCTGACGCGAGAATGGCTGGAGGTGCTGGAGCGAGACCGGAGTCATCCGTGCATCATCGCGTGGGTGCCGTTCAATGAAAGCTGGGGTGTGCCGGATCTGCCGGAGAGTCCGGCGCAGCGGCACTATGTGCAGGGGCTGTACCACCTGACGAAGTCGATCGATCCGGACCGGCCGGTCATTGGGAATGATGGATGGGAAAGTGTGACTACCGACATCATTGGCATTCATGATTATGACGATCAGCCGGCGCGAATCACGGCGCGGTATGGGTTGAACGATATTGAAACGAAGCTCTGGAAGCGGGAGCGGCCAGGGGGACGAGTGCTGACGCTGGGCGGGCTGGACGTCACGACGAGTCAGCCGATTGTGCTGAGTGAGTTTGGGGGGATTGCGTATGGAGGGGACCGGAAGGCGACGTGGGGGTATTCGCGGTCGGGGACGCCGGAGGACTTCCTGGAGCGGTATCGGGATCTGCTGGAGGCGGTGCGTGGGCTGCCGGCGCTGGCGGGGTTTTGCTATACCCAGCTGACAGATACGTACCAGGAGGTGAATGGGCTGTTGTATATCGACCGCACACCGAAAGCGCCGCTGGAATTGATGGCGCAGGCGACGAGCGGCTTGCGGCCGGAGTTGGAGGAGCATACGGAGGGCATGTGGGAGGACGAGCATGCGCCGCGGGGGCCACATTTCCGGGCGGGGGTGCAGCCGTAGAGGCAAAAGCCAAGGCAATGTCTGGTGTTAATTGGTGCTCGGGACATGATGTTTCATGGGGTTCGATGCTTTCGGTCACTCGTCTCAGCTACATTTGAC
>CAXUDN010000034.1:25826-28449 GCA_964249715.1 uncultured Acidobacteriaceae bacterium | reverse complement strand
CATGATGTTTCATGGGGTTCGATGCTTTCGGTCACTCGTCTCAGCTACATTTGACCGTGCGGCAGGATGGGCTTGAAGAAAAGCTGAAGTCTTCCCGCACGGGAGTGGTCTTTGTCAGATATAGAACAGAACGGGCACAGCAACCTTCAGGACAACCGGTCGGCTGAGGGGATTCGGTCGGCGTTTCTTCGTCATATGCGGCGGACGGTGGGCAAACCTGTGGAATTGTCGACTCCCCTGGACCGGTATCATGCGATGGCTCACCTGGTTCGTGACCGCGTCATGGACGACTGGATCGACACGATCGAGAGCTATAGGAATCGCGATGTGCGGGTGGTGGGTTATATGTCGGCTGAGTTTCTGCTCGGTCCTCACCTGATGAACGCGATGCTGAATATGAAGATCACGCATGCCGGCGAGGTTGCGATGCAGGGGCTTGGCTTTGACCTGAACGCGCTTGCTGACGAGGAGCCTGAACCGGGGCTGGGGAATGGCGGGTTGGGGCGGCTCGCGGCGTGTTACATGGATTCGATGGCCACGTTAGGTGTGCCTGCCATTGGATATGGGCTGCGGTATGAGTTTGGGATCTTCCGGCAGGAGATCCGGGATGGATGGCAGGTTGAGCGGTCCGATAAGTGGCTGGAATATGGCAATCCTTGGGAGATTCCGGCATCGGATGCGAGTCAGCGGGTATTGTTCGGCGGGCATACGGAATCGGAGCGGGGCGAGGATGGCGAGATGCACTTTAAATGGGTGCCCTCCTTTGTGGTGAAAGGCGTTGCCTACGACACGCCGATCCCGGGGTACCGGACGAAGCAGGTGAACCGGCTTCGGCTCTGGAAGGCGGAGGCCGAGGACAGCTTCAATCTGGAGGTTTTTAACCGTGGCGATTACATGGGGGCGGTGCGGGAGAAAATCGAGTCGGAGACCATCTCCAAGGTGCTGTATCCGCCGGATGAGAGCGAGCAGGGGAAGCGTCTACGGTTGATGCAGCAGTATTTTTTTGTTGCGTGCTCGCTCCAGGACATGATCCGGCTGCACAAGCTGCAGAAGCTGCCGATGGACAAGTTTCATGAAAAATGGACGGTGCAGTTGAATGACACGCACCCTTCGATCGGGATCCCGGAGCTGATGCGGTTGCTGACGGATGAGGAAGGGTTTACGTGGGACGAGGCGTGGTCCATCACGCAGAAGACATTCGGCTATACCAACCACACGTTGCTGCCGGAGGCTCTGGAAAAATGGCCGCTGCCCATTTTTGCGAACCTGCTCCCCCGGCACATGGAGATCATCTACGAGATCAACCGGCGCTTTCTGGCGGAGATGCAGACGCGGTTTCCGGACCAGCCTGAGCGCTGGGCGCGTATGAGTCTGATTGGGGAGGACGGCGAACGGCAGGTTCGTATGGCGAACCTTGCGGTGGTGGGCAGCAAGGCTGTGAACGGCGTGGCGGAGCTGCATACGAAGCTGCTGAAAGAGACGACGCTTAAGGATTTTTATGAGGCTTTTCCGGAGCGGTTTTCAAACAAAACGAATGGAGTGACACCGCGGCGATGGATGATGTTGAGCGATCCCGCGCTGACCGCTCTGCTGAATGAAGCGATCGGCACCCACTGGCACACCGACCTTACCGAGTTGCGGGAGCTGGAACGGTACGTCGAGGACACGGCGTTTCTGGAGAAGTGGCGGAAGCGTCAGGAGCAGGCCAAGGGACGGCTGGGGACGTATCTGAAGCACACCATGGACATCGATGTGGATTCGACGAGCATGTTCGACGTGCAGGTGAAGCGGATTCATGAGTACAAGCGGCAGCATTTGAATGCGCTGCACATTCTGAGCCTGTATTGCCGGATCAAGAGCGGCGAGTTAACGAACCCTGTGCCGAGGACCTTTATCTTTGGCGGCAAGGCGGCTCCGAGCTACCGGATGGCCAAGCTGATGATCAAGCTGGTTTGCGCTGTGGGCGAGCTAGTGGGGAAGGATCCGGCGACGAAGGATGTATTGCGGGTGGTGTTTGTGCCGGATTATTCGGTATCGCTGGGACAGCGGATTTACCCGGCGGCGGATTTGAGCGAGCAGATCTCCACCGCGGGCAAGGAGGCCAGCGGAACGGGATGCATGAAATTCATGATGAATGGAGCTGTGGCGATCGGCACGCTGGATGGGGCCAACATTGAGATTCGGGATGAGGTTGGGGCGGAGAACTTCTTTCTGTTCGGTCTGACCGCGGACAAGGTGACGGAGATGCAGGCGCACGGGTACCGGCCGCGTGATTTCTATGAGAAGAGTCCGCTGCTGCGGGAGGTGATGGATGGATTGCAGAGTGGCCGGTTTACGGGTGGGGACCGCGACCTTTTTGCGCCTATTGGGCAGGATTTATTGAACGTGGACCGGTTTTTTGTGCTCGCGGATTTCGATGATTACGTGCGCGCGCAGGGGGAGGCTGGTGAGGTTTTTAGTGATTTGAAGCGGTGGGGGCGGATGAGTCTGTTGAATACGGCGCGGTCGGGGAAATTCAGTTCCGATCGGGCGATCAAGGAGTATTGCCGGGATATCTGGGGGATCTCTTTGGAGAGGGTTTGAGGATCAGGGGCGGAGAGAGAGGTCTATGGTTGCGGTGATC
>CAXUDN010000034.1:0-25726 GCA_964249715.1 uncultured Acidobacteriaceae bacterium | reverse complement strand
GCCGTGGCTGCCTGCGGATAGCCGGCGTTTGAGGCATGATCAACGATCTCGATCGCCTGTTTGAAGATCAAGTCAGAAGGCGCGCCTGACATCGGCTTTTGACCTCAGGTATGTCAGCATAAACGAGCCAACCGCGAAAGCGCCGTCGTACACTAACCCCAACATGCGACACCTTCCAGTATTTCTGGCTGCCCTCCTTTCGGTGGCAGCCGCGGCCCAACAGCCCGCGCCCACACCGCCGCCACCGCCGCAGAAACCGCCCATGACCGCCGCCAACCCCGACGGTACGATCACCTTCCGCTACGCCAATGCCGGCGCCCAGCAGGTCCTCGTCGAAACCGACGCCACGCCCAAGCCACTGCCCATGCAGAAGGGCGACAACGGCCTCTGGACCGCCACCACCCCGCCGCTCAAGCCCGAGCACTACGGCTACAGCTTTCGCGTCGACGGCGTTCAGCAACGCGACCCGCTGAACCCGGCCATTCGCACCAACATCGTCAGCCTCGTCAGCGACATTCTCGTCCCCGGCTCCGTCCCGCAGCCCTGGGAGGTCCAGGCGATCCCACACGGGGCCGTGGCCCGCTATACCCTCACCACCCACACCGCCGAGGGTCTGCCCGCCGGCCAGGAACCCTACATGGTCTACACCCCACCCGGCTACGACCCCAAAAAGCCCGGCGGCTATCCCATGCTCGCACTCCTCCACGGCTGGAGCGATAACGAAAGCGGCTGGACCCAGGTAGGTCAGGCCAACCTCATCCTCGACACTCTCCTCGCCCAGAACAAGATCGTCCCGATGATCGTCGTCATGCCCATGGGCTACGGCGAATACAGCTTCGTGAAGAACGGCTTCGGCGTCTGGCAAGACCCGAAACAGGTCGACAACAATACGGACATCTTCACCAACATGCTCATCGGCGAGGTACTCCCCGCCGTGCAGCACGACTACGCCGTCTCCACCGACCCCGACAAGCACGCCATCGCCGGCCTCAGCATGGGCGGCCTCGAATCCCTCACCATCGGCCTCGACCACCCCGAGTTCTTTCGCTACGTCGTCGGCATGAGCGCCGCGGTGCACGGCGAGCACTTCGACGAGCACTTCCCCGCCATGGCCGGCGGCAACCAGCAAAGCTTCGCCCACTTCAAGCTCATCTGGGTTGCCTGCGGCACAGAAGACGGCCTCATCAAACCCAACCGCGACTTCGTCGCCTGGGCCAAGAGCCGCAATCTGCCCGTGACAGCCGTCGAAACTCCCGGCCAGCACACATGGCTCGTCTGGCGCGATAATCTCCTGAACGTCGCCCCACTCCTCTTCAAGTAAGTCATCTGCTCTGCTGTTTGCCTTTGTCATTCCCGCACGGAATCTGCGTTTGCCTTTGCCCTCCTCGCCTTGCCATTCCCGCCGGGAACCTGCTTTCTGTGTCCAACTCCGCTCACCTTCCCACCGGGTGGCCCATCCTTTCGCAAAGCGAAAGGATAGGGTCGGCTCAGCCACGTACGCTCGGAGGAAACCCCTCTTTTCGCTTGTCACCCGCAATCCCGTCGTCGGCACCCAACTCCAAAGCATCGCCAATCAGGTATCCTCACCCAAACCCCACCCCCGGAGTCCGCCGATGCGCGTAACGTTGCGCCTGCCTATCCTTCTCGTTTGCCTCACCGCAACGCTCGCCGCCCAGCAGCAAAAATCCGCGCCGCAAACCATCCCTAACCCACCCCGCGAAACTCCTTCTGCCGTCGCGCAGTATGTGATGTACAGCAGCACGAAGAACGTCATCTTTCTGGACCATGTGCGCGTAATCGACGGCACGGGAGCACCCCCGCTCGAGAACGTCAGCTTGGTCTTGAGTAGTGGAATCATCAGCGAAATACTACTTCCCGGCCACGAGTTCGGCTGTGGCGACGTATGTCCACCGGCCCTGCATCTCGACCTCACCGGCCACACCGTCTTCCCCGGCCTCGTCGGCATGCACGACCACATGTACTACATCGCCCGCCCCGACCTCGACGCCCAGGGCCACTCGGAACCGCCCCTCGTCGTCCCCCAGATGACCTTCACCTCACCCCACCTCTACCTCGGCGCCGGCGTCACTACCCTCCGCACCACCGGCTCCGTCGAGCCCTACACCGACCTCAATCTCAGGCAGCAAATCGACGCCGGCGAACTCGCAGGCCCGCACATCGACGTCACCGCGCCCTATCTCGAAGGCCCGCACTCGCCCTTCATCCAGATGCACCAGCTCAAAGACGCCGACGATGCCCGCCGCACCGTCGACTTCTGGGCCGACCAGGGCGCCACCAGCTTCAAGGCCTACATGAACATCACCCGCGACGAGCTCGGCGCCGCCATTCAGGAGGCCCACAAACGCGGCCTCAAGCTCACCGGCCATCTCTGCTCCGTCACCTACCCCGAAGCCATCGCCCTCGGCATCGACGACCTCGAACACGGCTTCTTCGTCAACACCCAGCTTGACCCCGGCAAACAGCCCGATCTCTGCCCCCGCACCGTAGGCGGCCCGACCCTGGCCCAGATGAAAGCGAACGGCCCCGAAGCCCAGGCCCTCATCAAGCTCCTGGTCGATCACCACGTCGCCCTCACCAGCACCCTCCCCGTCTTCGAGAGCTCTGACCCCAAACACCTCCATCTGCAGCCCCGCGTGCTCGACACCATGACCTCCACCACCCGCAACGACTACCTCATGACTCGCAACGGGGAGCTCACGCGCAACACCGCGCCACCCACCCCCGCCGAAGCGAAAGCCCTTCGCGAAAGATTCGGCGCAGCAGGGCCCATGATGGCAGCCATGGATCGCCCTGCCATGTTCCGCAACGGCATGGCCCTGGAGCGCGAGTTCGTCGCCGCCGGCGGTCTTCTCCTCGCCGGCCCCGACCCCACCGGCGACGGCGGCGTCCTTCCCGGCTTTGGCGACCAGCGCGAAGTCGAACTCCTCGTCGACGCCGGCTTCACCCCCGTAGAAGCCCTCAGAATCGCCACCCTCAACGGCGCGATCTACCTCGGCCGCGACAAAGAAATCGGCTCGATAGCCCACGGCAAAAACGCCGACCTCGTCATCGTCAAGGGCGACCCGAGCAAGAACATCAACGACATAGAAAACACCGAGATCGTTTTCAAAGACGGCGTCGGCTACGATTCCCGGAAACTTCTTGACTCCACCAAAGGCCGCTATGGCCAATACTGACGTACCGGAGATCGTCTGCACCGACGAAGGCCGCAGCGAGGATCGCGACGCCATCCTCGCCGGCCTCATGGACTATAACCGCCGCAACGCGCCGCCAGCCAACTTCAAGATGCTCGGCCTCCTGCTCAAGTCCGCAGGCCAGGTCATTGGCGGTCTATGGGGCCGCTCCGCCTACGACTGGCTCTTCATCGAACTGCTCTTCGTCCCCGAGCACCTCCGCGGCAACGGTCTCGGACGCAAACTCATGGAACGCGCAGAAGACATCGCTCGCGAACGCCGCTGCACCGGCGTCTGGCTCGACACCTTCTCCTTCCAGGCCCTGCCCTTCTACCAAAACCTCGGCTACGCGATCTTCGGCGAGTTGAAAGACCATCCCCGCGGCATTTCGCAGTACTGGCTCCAAAAGCGGCTCTAGAGATACTCTTCGGCTCCTGCACACGAGGGTCGCTGCATTCAATCCTGAGCCGTGCTACTTCGTGCAGGTCTTCCCATAAGCAGGGCGCGCACCTTTCGCCGTGGCATCCGCCTCACTCATGTACTGTCCCGCCTTGGTCGTACCGTAGCTCCGGTCACCCTGGCAGTGGTACACCTTCGTCGAAGTATTCACCCACACCTGCCCATTGCCACCGCCCGGCTCCTGAGCTCGTGCCGGGGCCGCCGCCGCGCTCGGGACAGTCGCAGGATGGGAAGCAGGGGAAGGCGCGGGGCTGGCAGGAGACTGCGAAGGGACCGGCCTCGCAGAGGCCATAGACGGTGCGGAGCTTGCGGGAGCCGCAGCAGGGCTGGGTGCAACAGCCGTGCTCGCTGTAAACCAGGTCTTTACCCCTTGGTGACCGCGGCACGCTCCACTCTTGGCTGCAGCCATCGAGTAAGTGCCATCCTTGCAAACGCCATGAGCTCCCGAAGGTGGGGCGGCGGCGGTTTGAGCATGGGCGGCGAACGTGAAGGCGAGTGCACCTGACGCACAAAGGGCAAGCAAACGGGAGGCCATGTCTAAGCTCCTGGGCTGCTACAGAGTTCGAAACTTACCCGGGCTGCTCGACTGTTAGGTATGAAATCACGTTAGCACGCAAGCTCCGGCACCTTTCGGAAGTCACCTTGGGCGACACCTCCGAATACGGGCTGCGGAAGCGCTTCCGCGAACACTCCGGGTCTGGCTTATGACAAAGCTTTCCTCAGTCGTTTACTCTGCTTCGGACAGCCCACGCGCCCCCCCGCGCCCAAGTTCCACCCAGGAGACCCGTGTCCCAGAAACTATCCCGCCGTAATTTCGCCCAGCTCATCGCCGCATCCACCGCCGCTGCTGCTCTCCCCATCGTCACACCCCAAGCTGAAGCTCAAGCCTCTGCATCCACCGATCTCACCTTCCCGCAAGGCTTCCTTTGGGGCTCCGCCACTGCCTCCTACCAGGTCGAAGGCGCCGTCCACGAGGGCGGCCGCGGCCCTACCATCTGGGACACCTTCTCGCACACGCCCGGCAAAACCCACGCGGGCGATACCGGCGACGTCGCTGACGACTTTTACCATAACTACGCCAAAGATATTCAGCTCATGCGGGATCTCGGCCTCAAGACCTGCCGCTTTTCCATCGCCTGGTCCCGCATCTTCCCCACCGGAACCGGCGCCCCCAACCAGGCCGGCATCGACTTTTACCGTCGCATCGTCGACACCCTCCTCGGGCACGGCATCGAGCCCTACGCCACCCTCTATCACTGGGATCTCCCCCAACCCCTGCAGGACCGCGGCGGCTGGGAAAACCGCGACACCTCCAAGGCTTTCGCCGACTACGCAGGCTTCATCGCCGGCAAGCTGCAGCCCCAGGTCAAGCACTTCATGACCACCAACGAGATCAGCACCTTCATCGAGCTCGGGTACGCCAACGGCACCCACGCTCCAGGCCTTCAGGTCGGCCCCAAGCGCGTGGCCCAGGCCGCCCATTACGCTGTTCTCGGCCACGGTATGGCCGTCCGCGCTATTCGCGCCAGCGCGCCCAGCGCCATGGTCGGCCTCGCGGAAAACCCCCGCGCCATCGTCCCCGTCATCGATACGCCCGAGCAGATCGCCGCCGCTCACAAGGGCATGCGCGAAGAAAACGCCCGCTATCTCGGCGTCATTCTCAGCGGCAAATACACTGACCTCTACCTCAAGAAACTAGGCCCGGACGCCCCCCAGTTCACCCCAGAAGATCTCGCGATCATCGGCTCACCCCTCGACTTCGTCGGCACAAACATCTACCAGCCCACCTACGTTCGCGCCGACGACTCGGAAGCCGGCTACACCGTCGTCCCTAACCCCTCGTCTTACCCCACCATGTTCAGCTCCTGGCTCACCGTCGGCCCGCAGGCCCTCTACTGGGGCCCCAAACTCACCTACGATCTCTGGCAACCGAAAGCCATCTACATCACCGAAAACGGCTGCTCTTCCGCGGATACCGTCGCCTCCGACGGCCACGTCTACGACACCGACCGCGTTATGTATTTCCGCAACTACCTCACGCAACTCCAGCGCGCCGTCGCCGAGGGCGTCCCCGTCAAGGGCTACTTTCTCTGGAGCCTCCTCGACAACTACGAGTGGGCCGACGGCTACGAAAAACGCTTCGGCATCACCTACGTCGACTTCAAAACCCAGCAACGCATCCCCAAGCTCAGCTCGATGCTCTACAAGCAAATCATCGCCAACAACCGAGTCATGTAATCCATTTCTCGTTTCGAAGACAAAAGGCGCGCTGCCTTCCAGCGCGCCTTTGCTTCTCGCCTACCAGCTGTCGTTCACCGACCCCGTACCGCTGGCCGGAACGGTATAGGTATGGTTGCTCCCAGGCTCCCACACCACCGTCCCATTCGCCTGGATATCGACATACTTGTACTGCACCGTTTTCCCCGCAGGTAGTGAAACATTCAGAAACCAGTTCGGGTAATTCGGATCCAGCATCGGTCCCACTGCAGTCTGGAATGTTGTCCCCCAGCTTCCAAGCTCGGGCACGCTGCCTGATACAAAGATGTAATCCCCTGTATTTGTCGGCTGCGCGTTGTTCACCGTAAAGGTCACCGGCACCAGCTTTCCGGTAAGCACGTTGAAGTTCGTGCCGTTGGACTGCGTTCCGCCCGCGTTCTTGACCGTCACACTGTACGTGCCCGCAGCTACCGAAGGAACCGTCACCGTCACCGACGTGTTCGACCAGCTCTTCACCGTAGCGGCCGTGCTGCCGAACAACACGCTGCCCGTCGACGTACCAAAGCCATCGCCCGCCACCGTGATCGTCATCCCCGGCTGGCCCACATACGGCCCAAGGCTGCCCACCTCCGGCGCGGTCGCGTTCACCTGCTTCTGCCACACAGCCACCGTCGCAGGCCCCAGCGTCAACGCGTCTGCCGGGTTGTTTCCATTCGACCCAGCAGCCACCGTCAGGCTTCCCCCACTCAACAAGCCATTCAGGTAGTCGGAATACGTTCCAGCCGGCAGAGCCGTGTTCATTCCCGTGATGTTGTAGCTCGCCGTGGCGCTCTTATTGATGGCCACCAACACCACGTCGTTAAAGAATTGCCGCTCAAAGACGTACACATCGTTGTTGATCCACCGTTGCTGCGTCGTGCCATACCCCAGCGCATCGTTGCTCGCCCGCAGCGCCGCCAAAGTACTGATCAGCTTGTACGCCGTCGTAGTCGTCGAGAACGAATTCATCGGAACGCGGTTATACGGATCATTGCCGCTATTCGTCGTGTTGTACAGATACTGCTCATCGCCGTAGAAAACATTCGGGATTCCACGCGAAGTGATCAGAAACGCCAGCGCCTCATGCAACCGGTGCTGGTCCGTCGTGATGTTCCCGTAGAGCCGGTTTTCGTCCTGCGAATCGAAGAATGTCACCAGGTTGTTCGGAAAGGCAAAGTTCGCATTTTCTGTCGTAAGCGTAGAGTCAAGCTCAGACATATTGTTGTTACTTCCAAACACATCCCGAATCGCCTGATTGATCCCAAAGTCCAGCTCACTGATTCCCGAAAGGTTCGCGAATTTATACGCGTCCGCGTACAGCGGATCACCCGAGTTATTCGGGTTCCACTCGCCGAAGAGAAAGCTCGGCTTGTTATTGAATATCGCGTTCGCAAAGGAATACTCCCATCCCCACGTCACGCTCTTGAGCGCGTCCAGCCGGAACGCATCCGCCCCATTGTTCTGAAACTGCTCGGCCGCCGTCTTCAGGTAGCTGTCGATCGTGCTGTTCTCCTGATTCAGGTCCTGCAACCCGTCTAAGTTGTCGTACTGCACCTGGTAACGATCGTCATAGTTCGAGATATTCCCGTTATGGTGAAAGTAGCCATTCGGATCATTCGCCGGCGTCGCCATCAGCGTCCCGTTGTTATACAGCGCCCCATCCTCGCCCCCGGTGTTCGGGTTGGAGTGATTCTGCGCCCAGTCCACGATGATCTTGATCCCATTGTTATGCGCCGCCGCCGTCAGATTGCTGAACTCCGTCCATCCGTTGTTCGCATCGCCGAAGTGCTCTTCAACGCGCATGAAATCACGGTTCCAGTACCCATGGTATGGAGCCGAGATCGGTGTTCCTCCACTCGCGTTCAAGTTCTCGTTGTCATTCGTCGGCGAGATCCAGATCGCCGTCGCATTCAAGCCCTTGATGTACGACAGCTTGTCCTGAATCCCTAACAGGTCGCCACCCCAGTAGGCTTGCCAGTTCGCGGAGGTGTCACCGCTATTCTCCTGGCCAAAACCATTCACATCAAAGAGCCCGGGGCTCTGCGAGGGATTGTCGTTGGAGGTGTCGCCATCATAGAAGCGATCCGTGACTACCTGGTAAATCACGGTCTTCTTATAATCCTGCGCATGCAGCGCAAGCGAAACGGCGAGGAGCAGGGCAAATTGGGTCAAAGCTCTGTAAGGAAGGCGTTGCATAAGAATTTCTCCTGAGATTTCGCGGCGAGGCAGGAAGTTGGGGCCTGATGCCCGGCATCATCCACCCGCCATTGCGAGAACGTCAACGACTTTTCGGCAAACAACGACAGCGCCCAATAAGCCGCTGTCCGACACCACACCGCTACATAGGCAACCGATCGGCTCGCCGAGGGCGAACCTACAGCACCGGCTCCGCCTCGCTCAGCTCCCGCTCCGCCGCAATCAGATCCTCCGCCGTCAGCCGGTCAGCACGCCGCAGCGCGGGGAAAAACACGCTCCACAACCCCGTCACCACCATACTTCCCACCCCACCCAGCACCACCGCCCGCACCGCTCCAAACCAGTGGGCCGTCAAACCGCTCTCATACTCCCCAAACTCGTTCGACGCCCCCAAAAACAACCAGTTCACACTCGACACCCGCCCCCGCATCTCGCCCGGTGTCGCCAACTGCAAGATACTCGACCGCACCACCACGCTTACCATGTCGGTCGCGCCCGTAATCACCAACGCCAGGCAACTCAGCCACAAATTACGGCTCAACCCAAACACCACCGTAGCCGCCCCAAACCCCGCCACACACCACAGCATCGTTTTCCCCGCATCCCGCTTGATCGGCCACAAACTCAGGCTCAGCGACACCACCAGCGCCCCCAGGCTCGGCATCGCCCGCATCAACCCCAGTACGTGCGCCCCGCGGTGCAAAATATCCGACGCAAAGATCGGCAACAGACTCACCGCGCCACCCAACAGAACCGCAAAGAGGTCGAGCGAGATCGACCCCAGCAATAGCCGCGTCCCCACCACATACCGCAGCCCATCCAGCATCGTGCTGAAAGTGAATCCCTTCTTTTCTGCCGCTCCCCGCGGCGTCACCATCGCCACCAGCACCAGAAACACCAGGATGCACACGCACGTGAACACATACACCAGCGGCGCGCCCTCCAGCCAATGCAGCCGTCCGGTCAGCGCGATCGTAAACAGCAACCCACCCATCATCGGCCCCAACGCATTCGATATCTGAAAGACACTCGCGCCCCACGTCACCGCATTCACAAAATGTTCTTTCGGCACCAGCGTGGGCACCAGCGCCGAAGCCGCCGGCCCCGAGAAACACCGCCCCAGCCCAATCGCAAACAGCACACCATAGATTGCCCACACACTGCGCACCCCATGCAGCGTCAGCAGCAACAGCGCCAGCGTCGCAAAGAACTGCAACCCATAACAAACCAGGATCACCGTCCGTCGGTCATGCAGATCCGCCACGTGCCCCGCCGGCAGCGTGAAAATGATCCCCGGCAAAAACAACGCCAACCCCGTATACCCCAACGCCAGCGCCGAGTGCGTCAGTTGGTACACCTGCCACGCCACTCCCACACTCTGGGCCTCGGACCCCACCACCCCCGCCACGCGCGCCGCCTGGTACAGCCGGAAATCCCTGTGCTGCCACGCAACCGTCGCCGTCAGCGAGCGTTGACTCTCCCCATCCGCCATACCCTATGGTCCCACACCAGCCACACCCATTTCCGCCACACCGTACTCTGAGAGCTATGCACCGCAAGGACCTCCGCGCCGAGCTTCGTCCCTTGCTCTCCCTCGCGCTTCCCCTCATCCTCGGCGAGCTCGGCTGGATCGCCATGTCCGTCGTCGACACCGCCATGCTCGGCCGCGCTCCCGGCGCCACCCTCGCCCTCGCCGCCAGCGCCCTTGCCCAGGTCCTCTTCAACACCCTCGCCTTCGGCGTAGGCGGCGTCCTCCTCGCGCTCGACACCCTCATCTCCCAGGCCCTCGGCGAAAATGACCAAGCCGCCGCCAATCACTGGTTCTTCCACGGCCTCCTCATGGCCGTCCTTCTCGCGGTCCTCCTGGGAGCCCTGGTCTGGGCCGCCCCGCTCCTCTTGCTCCGCCTTCCCGTCGACCCAGCCGTCCTCCACGCCGCCGTTCCCGCCCTCCAGGGGCTTAACCTCGGCGTCCTCCCGCTTCTGCTCTATTTCGCCCTGCGCCGTTACCTGCAAGCCGCCCATCGGGGCCGCGTCATCATGATCGCCCTGGTCTCCGCTAACCTCATCAATGCCGCCGGCGACTGGCTCCTCATCTACGGCCACCGCTGGCGTCTTTTTGCGATCCCAGCCTTCGGCGTCGTGGGCTCTGCCTGGGCCACCAGCGCCGCTCGACTCTACCTCATGCTCTTCCTGGCCCTTGCACTCGTACGCGCCAACCGCACCCACGCCTACGACCTCGGCAGAACACCCCGCCGTCTCTACCTCGCCAGCTTCCGCCGCATCCTGGGGCTTGGCGCACCCGTAGGCGCGCAGATTTTCGTCGAAGTTGCCCTCTTTGCCGTAGCCACCTCCCTCATCGCCACCCTGGGCGCCATCCAGCTAGCCGGCCACGAGATCGCCCTCCAGTGCGCCAGCACCACCTTCATGGTCCCCCTCGCCATCTCCGGCGCCACCACCGTGCGCGTAGGGCACGCCATCGGCCGCCTCCGCGCCGGCCTGGGCACCACCGCCGGGGTCGCCGCCGCCGGCTGGAGCGGTATCCTCGCCGGCGCCGCCTTTATGCTCCTCTCCTCCCTCGGTTTCTGCTCCTCCCCGCACACATCGCTCGCCTTTTCACCCCGAGCGAGCCCATCATCCACGCCGCCGTTCCCCTGCTCCTCGTAGCCGCTGCCTTCCAGTTCTTTGACGGAGTCCAGGCCACCACCACCGGCGCCCTCCGCGGAGCCCGCCGCACCCTCGCGCCCCTGCTCATTCAACTCGTCTGCTTTTGGGCGGTCGGCATGCCCCTCGGCTACCTGTTTGCCCTCCCGCTGCACGGAGGCGCCACCGGCATGTGGTGGGGCCTCGCCATGGGCCTCCTGTCCGCCTCCGTAGCCCTCGTCTGGATCTGGGTCCGCGCCTGCAACGCTCCCGCCACCTGGACCACAACCGGCACTAACCCTTCCAACACGGCCCCCCTCTTCACTCCTTCGAACACGTCGGGTGCCCCGCTGCCGGATTCTCGGGCCCGGATTTCCACGGACTTCGCAACTGTCCCAGCCGCGTCGTTATCATGAACCCCGTCATGCCCCCTACCGATCTCACCACCCTCGGCACCCTCCTCACCGAGGCCCGCAACTCCGCCACCACCGGCCTCGACACCCTCCCCACCCTCGACCTCCTACGCATCATCAACGACGAAGACGCCACCGTAGCCGCCGCCGTCCGCGCCGAACTTCCCGGCATCGCCGCCGCCGTCGACGCCATCGCAACCCGCTTCGCCCGCGGTGGCCGCCTCTTCTACCTCGGCGCCGGCACCAGCGGCCGCCTGGGCGTCCTCGATGCCAGCGAAATCCCCCCCACCTTCTCCGCCTCGCCAGACCTCTTCGTCGGCCTCATCGCCGGCGGCGACCGCGCCCTCCGCCTCTCCAGCGAACACTCCGAAGACTCCCCCGAAGAAGGCGCCCACGACCTCCAGGCCGCCGGCTTCGGCTTCATCCCAAATTCCACCCTGACCAATACCGTGGGTGTCTCGGATCCCGCTTCTGGGACGCGGGCTTCCACGGCCGTCAACCCACCTTTCAGCACCCCAGACACCCTCCTCGGCATTGCCGCCAGCGGCCGCACTCCCTACGTCCTCGGCGCCCTCGCCCACGCCCAATCCCTCAACGCCCTCACGGTCGGCCTAAGCTGCGTCCCTGACTCCCCGCTCGCCCGCGCCGCCGACTTCGCCATCACCCCCGCCACTGGCCCCGAAGTCCTCACCGGCTCCACCCGCCTCAAAGCCGGCACCGCCACCAAACTCGTCCTCAATATGCTCTCCACCGCCATCATGGTTCGCACCGGCGCAACCTTCGGCAACCTCATGGTCAACGTTCGCCCCACCAACGCGAAACTCATCGATCGCGCCGAACGCATCATCGCCGAAGCCACCGGCTGCGACCGCCCCACCGCCGCCCACCTCCTCCAGTCCAGCGGCTTGAACGTAAAAACCGCCATCCTCATGGGAAAGGTCGGCCTCCCCCGCGACGAAGCCGAAGCCCGCCTCCAACAAACCAACGGCGATCTCCGCACAGCGCTCGATGCTCCCAACGCCAAGCCCACCAATCACTAGCCGCCAATCACCCGTCATTAAGCACCAGCCACCAACCTGCAACTCTCCCCACACATCCGGGTTTCAACAGACAACAGGCAGGTGCCGGCCCACCTCCAACTACGAGGAGTTCAGGAAAACATCATGCAAGCCAAACGCTTCTTCATCCCCGCCCTCTCTCTTGTTCTTACCGCAGGCACTGCCATCGCCAGCGCCCAATATTACGGACCGCAAGGCCCACCGCCGCCACCCCAGGGTTACGCCCAGGGCGGCTGGGACCAGGCCCCGCAGGAGTTCCGCGATGCCATGCGCCGCGGTTTCCAGGACGGCGTCAACGGCGCTCGCAAAGACTTCGACAATCACCGCCCGCCCAACGTCAACAACCGCGATGAGTTCCGCAACCCCAAGTTCATCGCCCCACCCGACCGCCATGACTACCGCGAAGGCTTCCGCCGCGGCTACGCCGTCGCCGTCCAGCATATCTACGGTGGCCAGCCGAACCGCTACAACCAGCGCTACTAGTCGCTCCCAACACGAAGCCCGGCCCCCACAGGCCGGGCTTTTCTTTCGCCTCTTCCCGGACGTGCTCTCCCAGACGTCATCGAGTTCGCTGCTTCACCCATACAACTCGCTGCCGCACTCATCATCTCCCTCGCGCATCACCCATCTCTACACCCCCACGTGGGCCGTCGGATACAAAAACGGCCGGCCCAACTGGCTCCGTCGAAACCCCCACCACAACAGAACACTCGCAAGCGCCGCGTACGCGCACCAGACCGATGTAAACGCATACCGCTTCACCGCCATCGTCACCAGCAAAGCGACAACGTTCGCCATCCCAAATAACAGCATCGGCCGCACCTTCGACAGCAACAACGCCCCGCACGTCACCAGCACATACAGGATCGCCACAACCGTCTCATTTGTCGCCGCATTCTGGTAGACGATGCTGTTATTCCGCACAAAAACCTCCGTAGGAAACGCCGTCAACCCCCACAGCGTATACAGCGTCAACGCACCCCCCGCTACCGCAAACGGCAGCATCGCCCGCCGCCGCCCCAGTGTCGGTTCGAACAGCAAAATACCCATCGGCAGCAAAAACGGCAGCAGCCCCTGCGCATACAACATGAACGCCGCCCCCGCATCATGCGTGGCCGCCGCCGGCAGCTGGCCATCCAACCCCAGCCACACAAACCCTTCCGTAAACTGGTGCACCGCAAACAACAGCGGCATCGACGCGAACAAAAGCTCACGCCGGTGCTTCACCTCCCGCAGCGTCGCCACCCCAATCGCCCCAAGAACCCCACTCCCCACAAAATTCGCCGTCGCCGAAAAGCACATAGAGCCAGGGTACCGTCTCCGCCTCAATCAAACAGCGTAGGCGCACCCGCCCCAACACCCCGCCGCGGCATCTCCAGTCCCAGATGCTGGTACGCCAACCGCGTCGCCACCCGCCCCCGCGGCGTGCGGTCAATAAACCCAATCTGTATCAAAAAAGGCTCATACACCACCTCCAGCGCCTCTTCCTCCTCCGCCAGCGCCGCCGCCAGCGTATTCAACCCCACCGGCCCGCCGTCATACTTCTCAATAATGGTCCGCAATAACCGCCGGTCCAGCTCATCGAACCCATGCGCGTCGATCGCCAGCATATCCAGCGCCCGCATCGCCACATCCCGCGTAATCACCCCGTCCGCCCGCACCTGTGCATAATCCCGCACCCGCCGCAGCAGCCGGTTCGCAATCCGCGGCGTCCCCCGCGACCGTACCGCGATCTCCGCCGCCCCATCCCGGTCAGTTTCCACACCGAGAACCTCCGAAGACCGCTCGACAATAAACCGCAACTCATCCTCGGTATAAAACTCCAGCCGCAGCAAAATCCCAAACCGCGACCGCAACGGCGAACTCAACAACCCCGGCCGCGTCGTCGCGCCCACCAACGTAAACGGATCCAGCTTCACCCCATGAATCCGCGCCGAGGGTCCCGTCCCAATCATGATGTCCAGCTTGTAATCCTCAAGCGCCGTATACAGCTTCTCTTCCATTACCGGCTGCAACCGGTGAATCTCATCGATGAACAGCACCTGCCGGTTCTTCACATTCGTCAGGATCGCCGCCACATCCCCCTGCACCATCAACGCCGGCGCCGAAGTCTGCTGATACCCCACCTCCAACTCATTCGCAATAATCGTCGCTAAAGTCGTCTTTCCCAACCCCGGCGGCCCAAACAGCAACACATGATCCAAAGCCTCCCCCCGAGACTTCGCCGCCTCCAGCGCAATCGCCAACTGCTCCTTAGCCTTCCCCTGCCCAATAAACTCACTCAACCGATGCGGCCTTAACTTCAACTCAAACTGCGCATCATCCTCCACCACAACCGCAGACACCAACCGCTCCGGGTCCTCCCCCGAACTTTTCCCGCCCCCCGCAAACGGACGCTTCGGATTGAAATCAGATGCCATACGCTAGGGCGATAGTACGGCGAAGATCAGCCTGAGGCAATGGCTTCGTCATACGTACGCCAGAAACCATCTCCGATTGCAAAGATTATCTTTTTTAAGTCAAGGGATGTGCTCAATCTCCACATCACCCCACTTCTTACGTAGGTATTCGGCCACTAACCGCCGATGACAATGGTGAGGTTTTTCTTCGCTACACAGGAGACATCCTCCTGCCAGCAAATCGCGAGACACCGCTTGCTCGATTCGCCGCTCCTCAATAAGCTCAGAAAACTGTCGTTCATATAACTCCCAATCACCTTTCTTAGCCTTCTTGTAGGGATCAAGGATTGCAGCCGTCGGCGCAAGCAGCGGAAGATGAACATACTCGATGCCGCAAATTGCGTTGGTAAAGTATCTAAGATCGTCGCGCTTAGCAAACCCAGCAAGCTGGGACACGTTATTCAACCGAACGTCAATCAGACGCGCGACGCCTGCCTTCCTCAATCGAGTAAAGAAAGTCTCTGCAGATTTCTTGGTGAAACCGATGGTAAAAATCTTCATAGCACTAGAGAATCGGATAGGCTCTGGTCTGCAACATTTCTGTCCAGCGAGAAAGCTATTCGCTCCTCCTGTCTTTCATAAGCTTCGGCAAGCAGCTCAGCTTGCGATCTGAACATGTCATTGTCCGGCATCTGAAAGTTACGCATCAGTCTCTGAAGGGCGTCCAACTGGCTTTCCAAGGCACCATCAGCATGTATGTGCTGGACTTCTGCGCCTTCGCCTACAAGATAACGGGCTACCAGAATTGTGCGATGGCATTCCAGCGGCTCCTTCTCAGCACACATAAGTGCGACACGGAATCGTTGCGCGCCCTCTAGTACACGTTCAAGACCGCGACGAAAATCCGAGGTTCTCGCCAGTCGATCGTACTTCACCTTGCCAGCCTCATAGCAGGATGGGTCGTCGCTTCGTGCGCCCAACTCGTCTCCAAGGAACACGTACGCAATCTTGGCCTCTCGTAAAGCCTGCCTGAGAACCTCGCGGTTGAACTGAGGGTTGATACGACTATATGGGCTCGACCGCACATCGCAGACTGCGTCAACTCTGTGCATCCGCAGCAAATCGATCAACTGCTCTTGCGGATGATTGGAGTGTCCGATGGTGAAAAGGGTCTCGTGCATTCTGCCCTCACAACGGCCTTTCAGAAATGATCGCAGCTACCAATTTATAGAAGTGCCCTCCCACGGGCTTGTCAGCGAGACTAATACACAGGAAGACCTTCTGCCCAACCGCGTACGTTCCGTTTGGCTTGGCGAGAAAGATCGCCTCAACAATTGGATCGGTCACCATCAAATCGTAATCGACTCCGCTGAACCTGAAACTGGCGCGGACCTTGCGGCTTGCGTCCCCAAACCTCTCGCGTGGTGCGAGCACCGTAATCGCAACGTTCGCCGGCGTAATCAGCAGCAGTGAATTCGTGATTGGCTTTGCCAAAGCTTCGGCAATGCGGTCATTGCATCCATAATAGGTAGAATCGCCGTTAAGCCAAAGACTACTTGTGTGATCGATAAGATTTTCAATGTCCCTCCACGTACGATTCCCTCGCTTCCGCCAAAATCGAGTGGCGTCCATCAGATGGTTCTCTGATTGATGGCCATGAGGCGCATGCTTGGCCAATGGAATACTTATGACGTCGAGCAGGGCGGGCTCTCCGCCACCCTCATAAAACCAATCCATAGGCTGGATCTCCTGATCCAGCCGAACGCTTACGGGCCGAATCCAGGGACTGATACTTCCCACCACCTTGCCAGCCACGCAAAAGCCACTCATCTTGCGAGATCTAGCCAAACACACAACCGTTACTTCGTACCCCATATTGCTCAGCTGGGCCTCACCGCTTGAAAGCGCTAAGTCGCATTCTAACGTAACACTTTTGCGTCATCTTCCATGACTTCACAGGCACTAAGCCCCACTGATATCTTGATAGCTACAGATTCGCAGTGGCACAACCCCTGGCCCGCAATCTCGAAAGCCAAATCAAAGCGCGCCTGCAACCCCGCGGCCGAAGCATGGAAGAGGATGCAAGAGAGGTCCTCCGAAACGCTCTGCGCGAGGAGGAAACGCCAGCAATGGGCCTCGGAACGGCCATCGCCGCTCTCTTTAGTCCGCTCGGCCTACAGGAGAACATCACGCGGCTCTCCCCGCGCACTTCGAGCCATGATCCTCCTCCGACACCAACGTGCTCTCCGCCCTCATGCGCCAGACCCCCGATGCAGCCGTCATCCACTGGCTCGACCCCAGCCCACGCCTTGCCCTCCCTCAGCATCTGACTCTTCATACAGCAGAGGGCCGCGCGCAGGCCCAGCAAAGGATCTTCCATGGCACAAAAACTCGCAGTAGTCACCGGCGCCTCCAGCGGCATCGGGTATAACCTGGCCAAGGTTTTCGCCGAAAACGGCTACGATCTCATCATCAATGCCGAAGACGGTGGCATTCAGACCGCCGCCTCTGATTTCACTTCACTCGGTGTCACCGTCACGCCCGTCAAGGCCGACCTTGCCACCTTCGACGGCTGTGACCAGTTCTGGAAACAGGTCGAGGCCAGCGGCCGTGCCCTCGACGCGATCGCCATTAACGCTGGCGTGGGCGTGGGCGGCCTCTTTGCCGAGACTGACCTGCAAAAGGAAGTCAACATCGTCCGACTCAACTGCGAGAGCACAGTGCATATCGCCAAGCACGCGGTGCAGAAGATGCTGAAGCAGGGTTCGGGCAAGATCCTCATCACCTCCTCCATCGCCGGCGAAATGGTCGCACCCAAGGAAGCCGTTTACGCTGCCTCCAAGGCTTTTGACCTTTCCTTCTCGAAAAGCCTGCGCTACGAACTGAAGGACACCGGCATCACCGTTACCGCCCTCCAGCCCGGCCCCACCGACACAAACTTCTTCAACCGCGCGGACCTCGGCGACACCAAGGCCGGCACCGAAGGAAAGAAAGAGTCCGATCCCTACAGCGTAGCCAAGCAGGGCTTTGACGCCCTCATGAGCGGCGAAGACCACGTCTACGCCGCGAGCTGGAAAACCAAGCTCGAGGGCGCCGTTCTCGGCGTCGTTCCAGACAGCATGGTCGGTAAAATGCACGAAAGCATGACAGAACCCGCTACAAAGTAAGCGTCCCGAAGTTCCCGCAGCCCAGGCGCTCACGGTGCCTGGGCTGTTGTTTGTCCGACCGATCCAGGCACCTTCGCCATGATGAAACCGACGTGCTAAGTTACTTCCAGTGACGGAGGTAGTTGGATGAAGGTGTTTTTGTTGGGCTTTACCTTCTTTACGGGGATCCTCGGGTGCTCCAGCCAAGCAGCACGGGCTGCATCCTTGCCCGAGGGCTGTGGCGTCGACACGGTCCAGTACAAAGTAAGAATGGAGAAGCCGGAGGAGGCCCCCGGTGCGGCCACGGCCGGTAAGGCGCAACTGATCTTCTTGCAGACCGAGGACGGTGAGTTTAGTGCTGCTCCTATCAGCCGCTTCGCGGTAGATGGCAACTGGGTTGGAGCCACAAAGGGCGTTTCCTACTTCTCTGTGGAGATCGAGCCCGGGCAACATGTCATCTGCGCCAGCCGGCAGTCCGCCGCCAAACAGGAGAAGGACAACATCGGCGTAGTAAAACTCCAGGCCGAAGCGGGCCAGACGTACTTCTACCAGTTCGCCCTGAAGCGCACGGTGGTGGGGAGCCCGGAGTTCCGCGTCAGCGGTCAGGGTGTTCCAGGCTCCAGCATGGCGGAGAAGCCGCGCGAAACGTCGGACACCGCTGACTTGTCAGCCCAACCCGCCGCCTCCACACCAGTGCTTCTGCACAAGGTGCTGAAGGCGGTATCGACGCCGAAGTAGGAAGCCTACTCCGTCTCTCCCGGCGTAAGCTTCGGATTGATCTTCACTGTACTCCGGTCATACGGCCGGGGCTTCGCCAGCGCATCGTCAAGTTCCTTGTCATAGCCGTAGATGTCGTTGAAGAAGTGCATCGTCCCATCCTCATCCGCATTCGCCGTCAGATATGTAATCACCACCGGCAACTGCGTCTTCAGATTCACCTGCTTATTGTTCTTCACCTGCGGCTCAGTGGAGGTCGGCCCGGAATCGGTATCGCCTCCGGAAGTCTGCTGCGGATCCTTGCCCGCGTCTGCGTCATCGCCCGGCAACGGCTCCCCAAACATCGCCTCGTGGATCTTGCCGGCATCCCAGTCACCCTGCCCCGTCAGCACCCAGTTCGCCATCTTCTCCGCATCGTTCAACCGCACGCAACCATGCGACCGGTCCCGGCGCGCAAGATTGAACAGGTTCATCTCCGGCGTCGAGTGTAGATAGATGTCATATTCATTCGGGAACATGAACTTCACCAGCCCCAGCGAGTTCTTCGGTCCAGGCTTCTGCCGCACCAGATACCGCGAGTGTTCCAGGTCCGCGGCGCTCCATCCACTCACCGGCTGTCCGCTCGCGTTGATGACCTCATACCCATGCGCCTCCAGGTAGCCATTCCCGCCCCCCAGATGCCGCATCAAGTCCTTCTTCACAATCGACACCGGTAAGTTCCAGTAAGGCCGGAAAATCATGTATTTCATCGTCCGCACAAACACCGGAGTATCGTGATTCCCCTTAGCCTCCCCGTCTACCACCTTCATCTTGAAGGCCAGGTCCCCATTCGCCTCATATGTCCTCACGAAGAACTCCGGCAGGTTCACCAGCACGCGCGGCTTGACATACTGGTCCGGCAACCAGCGCCACTTCTCCAGCGCATCGTCAATCTGCTGCACCCTTGCGCTCATCGGCACATTCAGCGCATCGATCGTTCCCTGCGACAACTTGCCATCCGCATTCAACCCAACCCGCGCCTGAAATTGCCGCACAGCCTGGCCAACTTCAGGCGTGTACTGATTGCCGTTCGCCGTCGATCTTCCATCCCCTTCCAGCGCCAGCCGCTGCACGAGCTGGTCCATCGCCGGATAGTTTCCGCCCGGGCCAATCGGCTTCGTTACAGCAGGCAGAACCGTCTGCGGCTGCGAACTCACCTTCTCCGCAAGTTCCAGATAGTGCGGCAGCATCTCCTCGGTCTTCTGGTACATCGGGTTTTGCGGCTCAACGTTTGCAACCGCGGTTGTTACATCGTCAGCATCCACAATCTGGTCATTCAACAGATCCGGAATGTTGAAAGCCGCCCGCTTCGCGGGCACATCGATATCGAAATTCAACGACTGCGGGTTAATCCGCCCCAAATGCAGATCACTTAGATATCGAACCGTTGCAACCGTCACCGCCACGTCGAACTGAGCCACCGCATTCTGGTCGCCGGGCGCGGCCAGAAGGGTATGCAGATGATCCTGCCAACGTTGGCCATCATAGTCATCCGGTCGCAGTCCCTTCTTATCCGCATCCGTGAACATCTGGATTAATGCCGTCGTGGTCTTTGTCGGCTTGCCACCGCGCGTCCACGCCAACTGCCAATCGCGGTCTTCATAAAACTGCTGCACCACGGGTTGATCATCCGCGAAGCTGCTCCACTTCAGCATGGCCACTTGCGGAGTTCCCACAACCTGCTGCAGCGTATCGCTGTACTCCGTGGTGTTCGGCTTCGACTTCGACTTGCGATGATGAAACAAGCTCGAAAGGCTGAGCTTATGGTTCTTGCAGCCGGAAAGCGGAAGCAATGCTGACCCGGCCAGAAGCGCGACGGCGGTGGAGCGGCGAAAGCCAGATGATTTACTTGCAGTAGCAGGAGCTTGCAACGTCACGTCGTTCTAAAGCCTCGGTTGCTCAAATGAAGAGCTGGTTGTAATTACCTGCTTGGATGCAGATAGCATGGCATGCAACCTGGACGCTGGCCTACACCTTTCGTGTACTCTCCAGCCCGCGTAGAGGTATTTCTGTCCCGTCACGGAGAGGTTCCGTCCCGTTTCCGGCAGCTCAAACTACGGCAGCACTGCCCAGCGCCATCCAGCAAAGCACCGCCTGGGCCAACACGGCGGCTCCGGAAAGCAACAGAAACACCCTTCGCTGGCGCGACTCAAACACATCCGCGAACACCCCGCCCACGAACGTAAACAAAAACGGCAAGGCCCAAAACCAAGGCGCAGAAAACACCTGGGTCGTATACAGCGGCGCCAGGAGAAGCACCATCAGCAACGGCGTTGTGTTGCCGAAGTACCGCGATCGTCGCATCGTCAGGTACACCACCATGGCGACAGCAGTCACAACCAATACAGGCGCGTTCGCGGTCTGGTGAACGAAGCGCTGCACGCCCTCCATCGAGAACCAGAATCGCGCCGCGCCGCCCGTGAACACGTAACTGAATGCCGAAAGCCGGAAAGAAAAACTCGCAAAGACGATCAGCGCTGCACCCAGCGCCGAAAAGATCATGATTTGCGCCACATACGCCCGGCGTCGCTCCGCAAGGTAGTAGAAAAACGACCCGCCCATCAAAAATCCGACGACCGCCGCCAGGAGATGTGCCGTAGCCGTCAAACCCAGCGCAACCGTAAACAGGGCAATGCGCGGCCGCCACTTCTGCCGAGGCCCCTGCAGCGCATGCGCTACACCGATTGCCGTGTACAGCAATCCGTAAAGCCCCCAAAGCGCCAGGATGTCGTTATTGGGCGTCGTCGCATACCGCACAATTACCGGGCAAAACACATACAGCGCCAGTGCCAGCGCCCCACCCTCATTTCCATAAAGGCGTCGCGCAACCCACCAAAGCCCCCCGCCCAACCAAACCGCAAAGATCACGAAGGGCACACGGATCAGCCACTTCACATAGGTCAGTTCGTGCCGCGCCTCCCACGTCGTTCCATTCAGAGACCCGCCGCTGTACTCGCGGTTCGCCGGACTGCGAAACTGGTCTACCCCGAGCAGCACGAGTCGCTGCACCGTCAGCGGCAATCCAGCCACACGGTACGCCAGTGTCCCGTCCCCGTTCAAATTGCCGCACGTCGTGAAGTATCCCTGCAACGGCGAAGGCCGCTCCCACATCTCTCGCCCGCAGCGCGCATAGCGATAATCGTCTGAGTTCAACGGCTGATGCCCAATAACCCAGAGACATTCCCCAAATAGAACGAGTAAGAGCACCGCCGCAACCCTCTGAGCACGGCCGATCCTGAAACCATTCAAAAGCATCAAGCTACAGGGTACCGGAACGCATCGCGGCACGTTCCCGCGCCTCCCCGTTGCCGCTGGCCACCCTCCACGCGCTTGACAAGCCCATGCTCCCCCGTCGACCGTGAAGCATGGTCGACGCAAAAGCAGTTCTAGCGCATCTGGACGAGCTCCGCACCCTCACCGGTACTGAGGCGGGCGCACAGCGCGTGGCATGGTCCCCGGTCTGGATGCAGGCAAGAGAGTGGTTCCGCACCAAGCTGGCCGACTTGCCCGTAGAGCACCACTTCGACGCCGCAGGGAATCATTGGACAACGCTGCCCGGCGAGTCCGACCGCGCGCTCGTCCTCGGCAGTCATCTCGATTCCGTCCCTAACGGCGGCTGGCTCGACGGCTGTCTCGGCGTCCTCGCCGGACTCGAAGTCCTCACCGCCATCCATCGTCGCTACGGGAAGCCACCCTGCACCATTCGGCTAGTGGACTGGGCCGATGAGGAGGGCGCGCGCTTCGGCCGCAGCCTCTTCGGCTCCTCCGCCTTTGCCGGCAAACACACCATCGACGTCGATCGGGCTCGCACCGACCGCGAAGGAATTACGCTCGAAGCAGCTCTTGGAAACTGCGGCGTAGATATCTCCACAATAGGCAACGCAGCCTCCGAACAAGAGAACATGGCCGCCTACCTCGAACTGCACATCGAGCAAGGCCCCGTCCTGGAGCGCGCCGGCAAGCCGCTCGGCGTGGTCCAGGGAACCAAGGGCGTAGAGCGCTGGGCGATCACCTTTCACGGCCAGGAAGCCCACTCCGGCTCAACGCCCATGGACGTACGCCGCGATGCGCTGGCCGCCTGCGCCAGGCTCGCTCTGGAGATCCGCGCCATCGCCGGCAAACACCCGGGGAGTGTCGCCACCATGGGCAGTGTCAAGACCTTACCCGGCATCGTCACGGCCGTCGTAGGCCGCTGCGAGGCCACACTCGACATGCGCGATCTCGACGCCGAGGTGCTCGCCACCATGCTGCGCGAAACGCGAGAGGCCAGCGAACGCTTCGCCATCGAAGAGGGCTGCACCGTGGAATGGGCGAAAATCTGGTCCATCGAACCCATCGCCTTTCACCCCGCCCTGATCGCCTTTTGCGATGAATCCATCCGTGAGCTCACCGGCTCCAGCGAGCAACTCCCCTCCGGTCCTCTGCATGACGCAGCCGAAGTCGCTCGCCTCGGGATACCTACCGCAATGATCTTTGTCCAGTCACTTCGCGGCCTCAGCCACAACCGCAACGAAGACACCGACCGCCTTCATCTACAGCAGGCTGCCGAGGCCTTCGGTCGCGCCGCCGAGCGCACCATGGAGTGGGTCAGCGGCCAGTCGCCCGATCTTTGGGCACGCGACCATCGCATACCGCATACTCCAGTGGCATAATCGTCTTCTTAGGAACAAGCAGGAAGCAGGTGCTTCGCTGGAGATCACGTCTCTCAACCTTGCCAATGGAACGGGCCCGGCAACGGCCGGACAGCAACCTGCGCTCACCCCATCCGCAGGCTTCGCTGCGCAGGCACCGCACTCACCCGAGATTGCCGCGCGATTCAACGATCTTCATCCGCCCTTTAATTCCGCCGCCGCAAGCATTGAAGCGAACCGCTGCCTCTTCTGTTTCGACGCGCCCTGCACCACGGCATGCCCTACCCACATCGACGTCCCGCGGTTTATCAAGAAGATCGCCACAGGCAATCTCGAGGGCTCCGCACGCACCATTTTGGACGCCAACATTCTCGGTGCAAGCTGCGCCCGGGCCTGTCCCGTCGAGGTCCTCTGCGAGGGCGCCTGCGTCTTTCATCACTACGACAAACAGCCTATCCAGATTGGCCGTCTGCAGCGCTTCGCCATGGACAGCCTCCATGCAAGCGGCGCTCCCCTACCCTTCGAACCCGGTGCGGACACAGGCCACCACATTGCTCTCATCGGCGCCGGACCAGCCTCGCTCGCCTGCGCCGCAGAACTCCGTCGCCGCGGTATCCGCGCCACACTATACGACGCTCGCCCGCTGCCCGGTGGCCTCAACACCTACGGTATCGCCGAGTACAAGCTCCCTCTCGAAGAGAGCCTCCGCGAGATCGACATGTTCGCGCAACTCGGCGTCGAGTTCCGCTTCAACACAACCGTCAACGCACCCACACTCGATCACCTCGAAGCAACGCACGATGCCGTCTTCCTCGGCATAGGCCTCGGCGCCATCCACAAACTCGGCATCACCGGTGAGAACCTACCTGGCATCACCAACGCGCTCGACCTGATCGCGGCTTATAAGAGCGGCGAACTCACCAGCATCACCGGAGCCGTCGCGGTCATCGGCGCAGGCAACACCGCCATCGACGCCGCAATCGCGTCCGTTCGGCTCGGCGCGTCCAGCGTTCACATCCTGTACCGTCGCGGCCCTGAACAAATATCAGCCTTCAGCTTCGAATACGAGCACGCCAAGCAGGAAGGCGTGCAATTCCTCTGGCACACGCAACCGGTCGGCATCATCGGCAAGGACCGTGTAGAAGAGCTGCACCTGACCCAGTTCGAACAGAGCCAGGACGGCTCTCTCGTGCCGCAAACCGGCGCACCCCCATCACTTCGGGTCGATCACGTCGTCTTGGCCATCGGGCAATCCACCCACTCTGATTTCCTGGCTGGCAGTCCGGGCCTCCCATCCAAAATTAAACTCGATCGTGGCCGCATCCTCATCGACCGCTCCACCGGACAAACCAGTCATCCGAAATACTTCGCCGGCGGCGACTGCACCAATGGCGGCCGCGAAGTGGTCGACGCCGTCGCCGACGGCAAGCGCGCAGGCATCGCGATCGCCGCCCAACTCGCAGCGCAGGGAGGTCCACATGCCCACGCTTGAGACCACCTTCGCCGGCATCCCCTGCCTCAATCCCTTCTGGCTCGCCTCCGCTCCACCCACCAACTGCGGCGAGCAGATCATGCGCGCCTTCGACGCAGGCTGGGGCGGCGCCGTCTGGAAGACCATCGGCGCGCCCATCACCAACGTCAGCTCACGCTACAGTTCCATCGATTGGCAGGGTCAGCGCATGATGGGCTTCAACAACATCGAGCTCATCAGCGATCGCCCCACCGAACTCAACCTTCGCGAGATCGCCGAGGTCAAACGCCGCTATCCCAAACACATCGTCATCGCCTCCCTCATGGTCGAGTCCACCCCCGCAGCCTGGCATAACATCGTCAAACGCGTCGAAGACGCCGGCGCCGACGGCCTCGAACTCAACTTCGGCTGCCCCCACGGCATGAGCGAACGCGGCATGGGCGCCGCCGTCGGCCAGGTCCCCGAATACTGCGCCCAGATCACCGGGTGGGTCAAAGAAGTCGCCCGCACCCCCGTCATCGTCAAACTCACCCCCAATATCGCCGACATTCGCACCCCCGCCCGCGCCGCGAAACGCGGCGGCGCCGACGCCCTCTCCGCCATCAACACCATCAACTCCATCACCGGCATCGATCTCGACACCCTCGAGCCCCGCCCCAAGGTCGATGGATACAGCTCCCACGGCGGCTATTGCGGCCCCGCCGTCAAACCCATCGCCCTCAACATGGTCCAACAAGTCATGAGCGACGCCGAAGCCGCTCTTCCGATGTCCGGTATAGGCGGCATAGCCACGTGGCAAGACGCCGCCGAGTTCATGCTCCTCGGCGCGGGCAACGTCCAGGTCTGCACCGCCGCCATGCACTATGGCTACCGCATCGTCGAAGACATGGCCGACGGCCTGCTCGCCTGGATGCGCCGCAAGGGCTTCAACACCCTAGAAGACTTCCGCGGCCTAAGCCTCCCCAGGATGCGCGAGTGGAAGCACCTCAACCTCAACTACCAGGTCGTCGCCCACATCCACGAAGACAAATGCATCGGCTGCCAGCTCTGCTACACCGCCTGCTGGGACGGCGCCCACCAGTGCATTCACCTCGACCGCACCTCCCC
>CAXUDN010000033.1:32880-34611 GCA_964249715.1 uncultured Acidobacteriaceae bacterium | reverse complement strand
CAGGACAACCAACCCGTCCTCCTCGACGCCACCCATCTCGGCGCAGCCTTCCTCGCGGAGCGCTTTCCCACCATCAACGCCGCCTGCGCCCGCGCCGGCCTCGACTGGGCCCACACCCCCATCCCCGTCGCCCCCGCCGCCCACTACTGGATGGGCGGCATACAGACCGACACCTCCGGCCGCACCAACATCCCCGGCCTCTTCGCCGTCGGCGAGGTCGCCTGCACCGGCGTCCACGGCGCCAACCGCCTCGCCTCCAACAGCCTCCTCGAAAGCATCGTCTTCGCCCACCGCGCCGCCCACCTCCTCCTCGACCGCAACACCGCCGCCCTCACCCCCGCCACTACCCTCCAATCCCAAACACAAGCCCTGACCCTCGGCCCAATCGACGCCCCAGATGCCTGGAAATCGGGTGCCCCGTCCTTTGCGCAGCAAAGGGCGGGGTCCAGCCTGGAATCCCTCCCGGACCGCGCCACCCTCCAACAACTCATGTGGAACGCCGCCGGCATCGTCCGCAACCAGGACGACCTCCGCGCCGCCCAAACCCAACTTCGCCGCTGGAACGTCCCCAATCCCGCCACCATCCACGACCGGGAAACCGCCAACCTCCTCCAACTAGCCGACGCCGTCGTCACCGCCGCCCTCGCCCGTCGCGAATCCCGCGGCGCACACTATCGCTCCGACTACCCCGAACCCCTAGTGTCCGAACGCCATCACCTCATTCTTGAGCGTCGTCTACCGGTCCATGCTTAGAGTGTGCCTTCGCGAAATCCTCAGCAAAATGGGAACCGGTGCGCCAAATCCGGTGTCTATTCCAATGGTCGAAGGAAGACCTCGCCCAATGCGGATCCCGCTCCTCCTCTACTTCACGCTGGGCCTGTCTCCCGCCTTCAGTTCCGCGCAGGACGAGGCCACAGTTCCTACACCCGGTGCTCTCACCTTGGGCGTCAACCTCGGTGTCGGCGCCGCCTCGCCCGTTGTCCGTGGAAAGCCCTTCTCCGCCGTAATCCGCACGCAGCAGTTGCACACCTCCTCGGAAGGTGTCCGCACTCTCCACGAGGCCATCGACCTCCGAGCGCGGGACACAGCAGGAAGGCTCAGGAATGAATCGATACCCTCTGCTCCCGACAGCATAGGAGCTTTTCGAAAGCACACGGTCCAGCTCATCGACCCGGTAGCCCGCCAGCAGATAACCTGGGACGCCAACCCGGGCGGCACTCACGTCGCCACTCTGCCCCCTTGGACCGCATCCACCCAAACACCCCAAGTCCTCTCCTGTAACGACCTGGCCCAGCGCGGAGACCCCGGTCACCCCGAAGACACTCTAATCTTTCAGACCCTCGGCCTTCGCGAGATCGAGGGCGTACAGACCGAGGGCTGCAGGATTACACGCATCGAGCACGCAAAAGCCGACCGAGGCTGGTCAGGCACCATCGTCACCGAACGCTGGGCATCGACCGACCTTCAGATTGTTCTGCTATCCGACGAAAAGACCTCATCCGGAGATGAAAGCGTCACGCGAATCTCGCGTCTCGTCCTCGCCGACCCCGACCCAACTCTTTTCCGCGCTCCTGAACCCTAAGCCAAGCAGAAACCGCTTAGGCTTTCACACGACCGGCATCCAAACATCAGTCCAGGAACCTTCAGGCTCCCTGTTATCTCCGTGATAAACACCATGAATGGCACCCCCAGCTCGATCGCCCTCCCGCAAGCCGCCGTCGATCGCATCGT
>CAXUDN010000033.1:27094-32780 GCA_964249715.1 uncultured Acidobacteriaceae bacterium | reverse complement strand
GAGCAGGTCAAAGGCACCCAGGCCCGCATCGTAGACACCCGCAAAACCACCCCCACCCTCCGCCTCTTCGAGCGCTACGCCGTCCGCTGCGGCGGCGGACACAACCACCGCTACTCCCTCTCCGACGCGGTGCTCGTCAAGGACAACCACCTCGCCGTCCTCGCCGCCCACGGCCAGTCAGACCTGACGCAAGCCCTCCAACAGGCCCGCAAGGACCTACCCCACACCGCCCACCTCGAAGTCGAAGTCGACGGCCCCGACCAGATCGAACCCGTCCTCGCCGCCGGCATCGACACCATCCTCCTCGACAACTTCACCCCCGACCAACTCCGCTCTGCCATGAAACAAATCGCCGGCCGCGCCCTCGTAGAAGCCAGCGGCAATGTCCGCCTCGACACCGTCCGCGCCATCGCAGAAACCGGCGTAGACCTCATCTCCGTCGGCGCCCTCACCCACTCCGTCCGCTCCCTCGACCTCGGCCTCGACATCCTCCCCGACCCACTAACCACTAACCACTAACCACTAACCACTAACCACTAACATGATCTACCTCGACGCCGCCGCCACCACCCCCGTCCGCCGCGAAGCTCTCGAGGCCATGTGGCCCTACCTCACGAATTCCTTCGGCAACCCCTCCAGCCGCCATTCCCTCGGCGACCAGGCCGCCCGCGCCCTCAAGCAAGCCCGCGAACGCGTCGCCGCCATCCTCGCCTGCCGTCCCAACGAGATCATCTTCACCTCCGGCGGCACCGAAGCCGACAACCTCGCCCTCAAAGGCATAGCCCTCGCCAACCCCCGCGGCCGCCGCATCCTCACCACCCCCATCGAGCACGAAGCCGTCCTCGCTTCCTGCGATTACCTCCACCGCCATCACAACTTCACCATCGACCACCTGCCCGTCGACCACCACGGCCTCATTCACCCCGCCGATCTCGAAACCGCCCTCCATCAACACCCCGACATCACTCTGATCTCCGTCATGCTCGCCAACAACGAAGTCGGCACGGTCCAGCCCATCGCCGACCTGGCCGCAATAGCCGGTATCCACGGCATCCCCTTCCACAGCGACGCCGTCCAGGCCTGCGGCTCGCTCCCTCTCCACATACCCACCCTCGCCGTAGACGCCCTCTCTCTCAGCGGCCATAAACTCGGCGCTCCCAAAGGCATCGGCGCCCTCTATCTCCGCTCTCGCATTCCCGCCGAACCCCTCCTACATGGCGGAGGCCAGGAACGCAACCGCCGCTCCGGCACAGAAAACATAGCCGGCGCCGTGGCCTTCGCCACCGCCCTCGATCTCACCTCAAAGGAACTCCCCACCCGCACCCCCCACCTAACCGCCCTCCGCGACCAGCTTATCCACGGCATCCTCTCCGCCCTCCCCGACACCCAACTCACCGGTCACCCCGCCCATCGCCTCCCCAATAACGCCAGCTTCTGCTTTCCCCGCACCTCCGGCGAAGCCGTCCTCCTGCAGTTGGAAGAACGCGGCATCCTCTGCTCCAGCGGCTCAGCCTGCGCCGCCGGTTCCGACGAACCCTCCCACGTCCTCACCGCCATGGGCTACCCCCGCGCACTCGCCCAAACCGCCGTCCGCTTCACCCTGACCCATGACACTACCCCAGCGCAGATCGAAGAGACCATCACCCAAACCCGCGACGCCCTGGCCGCGCTCACACAGCTGGCTTAAATCCACGCAAGCTCCCTGAAACCAGCTACCTGGACGGGTCACCGCACCTCCACCGGACGCCGGCTCTGTGATGAGCGAGCTCTCTGGGGAGAAGCTCGCCGGAGCTGTAGGATTCATTCATGACACTCTTACGACAGCTAGGACTCTCCATCCTCTTCGGAACGGCTTTGACGTGTCATGTTCTTCTTTCACAAGAGCGCATGGGCGAACCGGAGTTTCACACCGATACCGACCACGACGGCCTGAGTGACGATCTGGAGCAAAAATTACTCGGGCAGTTCATGCCTACGTTCATGATTGGAGACCATGACTGCTCGATCCGTCCGGCGGAGTTTCAGCCGAACATCGCCCTGCCCGAGGTGGAAGCGGAGAACGGCACGGTCTACGGGCAGGCGTTTCCCGCCAAAGAAGCCAACGATCACGCGATGGCGGTCGAGCTGCACTATTACCACCTTTGGCGCAAGGACTGTGGCGGGCACGGTCATCCGTTGGACACCGAACATGTCGCGGTGCTGGTCCGGGCTTCGGACGCCCATCTCGGCTCAGCGAAGTGGACGGCCATCTATTGGTATGCCGCAGCGCACGAGAACACCGTCTGCGATGTAAGCCAGATTGCCCGCGCATCTACCCTGCAGGCGACAGATCATGGGGCGACGGTGTGGATCTCTCCTGGAAAGCACGCTTCCTACCTGAATGACACCCTATGCCAAAGGGGATGTGGGGCCGACCACTGCCAAAGGATGACCAGGCTTGTTCCGGCAAAGCTGATCAACCTGGGAGAACCGGGTTTTCCAATGAATGGCTCCGTCTTCATCTCCGCAAAAGCATGGCCGCTGGAAGAAAAAATGTCGCACTCCAATTTCGGGGCGGCTTTGGTCGCGCGGCTGAATGAGCTTCCCCCAACCGATATAGCCTGGGTCAACTCGGGCCGACATCCTGTACAAGGAGTCATCGCCAGAAGTGGCAGCACGGAGCAGGCGCTTGCGACCAGTGGTGACAACACCGCGGCAGCCATCTCCCTTGCTGGTAGCTCAAGCGGCAACGCCATCTCCGGGGCGAACGAATCAACCGGCGCAGCGCTGGCGACTAGCGGTCGCAACACGGGAAGCGCGCTCCAGACAAGCTACAAGCGCACCGGACACGCTCTCGGAGCATCAGCTCGGCACGTTGGACAAGCACTGCGCATCACCCCCAAAACGACACAAGCTCAGGCGCAGTGAGGCTGTAAGCGAAGGGCAGAGACTCCGAAATTTGCAGGTCCTTCCGCTAATTGTGGCTCGGCAGACGTGCAAGAGGCTTCTTGTCCGTACGACGCTCCCGTTATGGGCGCCTTTTCGGCGGCGTACTCCAGCAGACCAGCAATCTCTGCGGCCCCTCCACACCCCACGGGCGATAAACTACCCCTAGCCCGATGGCCTACCAAGTTCTAGCCCGCAAATACCGTCCCCTCCGCTTCGCCGACGTCGTCGGGCAGGACCACGTCACCCGCACGCTCCTCAATGCCCTTGCCCAGGACCGCATCGCCCACGGCTACATCTTCAGCGGCCACCGCGGCATCGGCAAAACCACCATTGCCCGCATTCTCGCCAGCGCCCTCAACTGCAATTACTCCATCGGCAGCGAGGCCCGTCCCACCCCCGAGCCCTGCCTCGTCTGCAACTCCTGCCTCGAGATCCGTCAGGGCAATGCCGTCGACGTTCTAGAAATCGATGCAGCCACCAACCGCGGCATCGACGAAATCCGCGAGCTCCGCGACGCCGCGCGCTACCGCCCCGCCCGCGACCGCTTCAAGGTCATCATCCTCGACGAAGCTCACCAGATCACCGACGCCGCCTTCAACGCTCTCCTCAAGACCCTCGAAGAACCACCCGACCACATCGTCTTCATGATGGCTACCACCCAGCCCGAAGACATCCCCCAAACGATCCGCTCGCGCTGCCAGCACTTCAGCTTTCACGCCGTCAAGCTCGACGACATCATCGGCCAGCTCCGCAGGATCTCCGACGACGAAAAGATCGCCGTCGACGACGCCACCCTCGGCCTCCTCGCCGAAGCTGGCGACGGGTCCATGCGCGATGCCCTCAGCATCATGGACCAGGCCATCGCCTCAGCTCCCACGACCAACGACGGCCGCCCGCAGGTAGAACTGGCCGAAGTTCGTGAACTCATGGGCGCGGTCTCGAACGTAGTCTTCGAAGAGATCCTCTCGGCCATCAACAAGAACGACTCCGCGACAGTCCTGAGCACCGTCGGCCACCTCCTCGACGCCGGCAACGGCCCCCAACAGATCGCCCGTCAGTTCACCCGCTTCCTCCGCAACACGATCGTCGCCAAAATCACGGGACTAAGCCCCGACGTAGACACCGAAGCCACCGGCCTCGCCGCCGAACTCCTCCAGATCTCCCCCGAGGAACGCCGCCGCGCCGCTCGCTCTGGCCAAAACTTCACCGAGGAAGACCTCAGCCGCTTCCTCACCATCGTCCTTCGGACCTTCGACGACCTGGGCTACCGCCAGGAACAACGCCTCCACCTCGAGCTGGGCCTTCTCAAGCTAGTCCACGTTCAACGCCTCCTCCCCATCGAAGAACTCCTTTCGCAACTCGGCGTCACCCCGCCGCCCACACCCTCCACGCACCCTTCCCAAGCGACTCCCGCCGCCAGAACCGGGGTTCCAAGAACAACCGCTCCCCTCACGGCTCCAGCCCCCCGTACGCAAGCCCCACCAGCCCCGCCCATTGCTCGGACGTTAGAACCCCCAAAGAACTTAGAACCCGCAAACAATCCAGGTGGCCCATTCTTTCCGGCCTCACCGGAAAGAGTGAGGTCCGACGCGCCACAAGATTCCGCTCGGAGCCAAGAAGCCAACATGCCGGCTTCTTCGCCGTCAACGCCGAGTGTCCCCTCTCTCCGCGAACCGGAAAATTCGGTTTCACAGGCCTCCACGGAGCCTCAACCCTCGGGTGTCCCAGGTCTCGCTCCTGATACCTGGCTGTCCACGCCGCCAAAGCCGCCCGAAGCCTCAGTAGTCTCACTAGACTCAGGCGCCCCACCCATTGCAACTGGCCATGAGTGGACCACCCGTCAGCCCGACAAACAAACGCTCCCGCAGCAGGCCGCCTCCATCCCCCAACAATCCGAGACGCAATCTGCCACGAGTCACGCCTCACACACCCCTACTCAAGACGCCACTCTTCTCCAAACCGCCGTCGTCCGCGCCCTCCTTGCCACCAAAGGCCAAACCTCCGCCGCCGAACAACTCGAAGACGCCACCTGGACCCTCCGCGACACCACTCTCGATATCCAAACCACTCTCTCCAAAACCATGCTCCCGGTCCTGCTCAACGCCGAAACCGACCGCATCCTCAAAGCCACCCTCCGCGACTTCCACCCCACCTCCCTTCAGGTCAAATTCCTCCCTGGCAGCGCCACGCCCGCCAACGGCTCCTCCAAAAAACCCCGCCCAGCCGCCCAGGGCAGCGCCGCCGAGCTCGCCGAAAAGCACCCCCTCGTTCAGGAAGCCAAACGACTCTTCGCCGCCGACATCAGCAACGTCATCGATCTCCGCAAGGATTAGCGGCAAAAACTAGTTGCTCGTTCCTTGGGAAACCGCCAAATACCCTGAGCACGAACCTCCGATACCAGCCACCAGCCACCAGCCATCAAAAGGACCCCATGGACTTCTCCCAAATGCAAGACATGCTCACCCAAGCCGCCGCCATGCGCGAAAGCATGGAAGACCAACTCACCAAAACCATCGTAGAAGCCTCCTCTGGCGGAGGCGCCGTCGAGGCCCGCATGAACGGCCGCAAAGAACTCCTCAAACTCACCATCACCCCCGCCGCTGCATCCGCCGCCGCCGGCGACCTCACCATGCTGGAAGACCTCATCGTAGCCGCCGTCAACGAAGCCGGTCGCAAAGCCGACGCAGCCGCCCAATCCAGTGCCGGCGACATGCTAGGCGGCCTCGGCCTGCCTGGCCTCTAGAGTGCCTGGTGCTTA
>CAXUDN010000033.1:0-26994 GCA_964249715.1 uncultured Acidobacteriaceae bacterium | reverse complement strand
ATGGCCCGCCTCATCGAAGAACTTCGTAAGCTCCCCGGCGTCGGCGCCAAAACCGCGCAACGATTCGCCTTCCATATTCTCCGCAGCTCCGATACCGACGCCAGCTCCCTCAGCCATGCCATCCAGGCCCTCAAACAAGCTCTCCGCCTCTGCTCCATTTGCAACAACGTTACCGATATCGACCCTTGCAGCTTCTGCACCAGCCCCTCCCGCTCCCTCACCCAGATCTGCGTCGTAGAAGAACCCACCAACATCGCCGCAATTGAAAAGACCCGCACCTGGAACGGCGTCTACCACGTCCTCCACGGCACCCTCTCCCCCGTCAACGGTGTCGGCCCCGACCAACTTCGCCTCGCCAACCTCTGGCCCCGGCTAGCCTTCGCCAACGACCCCGACAACCCAGCCGACCTGGGCGAACTCATCCTCGCCACCAGCCCCACCGTAGAAGGCGAAGCCACCGCCCGCTACATCGCTGACGAAGTTCACGCCTTACACCCCACCCTTCGCGGTCTCAAGATTACCCGCATCGCCACAGGCGTCCCCGCCGGCTCCGACATAGAGTATGCCGACGAAATCACCATGACCCGTGCCCTCGAAAATCGCCGCCAGCTCTAAGTCCTCGCGAACCCGGCTCCCCACCTTCGCTTCATCCCCAATCTCTCCCCTCGCACGGCAGCGAGGTCGCGGCACCCATCGCACAGCAGCGTATTCGAGTACACCACCCGACGCAAACCCGTCGTACACCTTCATCGACCCACTACCGTCGCCGAAGCCGCCCTCCTGGTCTCCTCTGCCGGCGATTCATTGACCTTCGGCACCTGAACCGTGTCGCCGGCACCACCACCAGATCGAAATTCGGGAATGCCGCATCGCTCATTGAGCAGTCAACTGCGGGATCTTGAAGCGGTTGCTGTGCTTGTCGGTTTCTGGCGACAAACAGGATTCGTTGTGGACATGTGAAATTTGTTTCGTTAGGTTTGGGGCGAAACGAGTCGGGTCCGCTCTATGTCGCACAACGCTGATGCCTTCTCCCCAAATCCTACGTAAAGGTCTTCCATGCGAAAGCAAATCTTTCTTGCCGTGATTGCATCTTCCCTAAGCCTCTCGCCAGCAATGTGGGCGGGGGCCATTCCGTACCCCTCAACCGGTATCATCGCACCGACCGTCCCGACGTATGCCACGAGCAGCGGAGCAATCAATGTCTATTTCGCCGGTTCGGGGGCTGCGTTCAATGATTCGGTCGAGATCTACGATCCCAGCACCGGGTTCAATAGCGGGGCGATCTTACCCAACCATTCTTCAACAGTCGGCCAGGAGGTAGTCGTCGGGGCGGCGCCGGGCGATATCAACGCCGGCGACCAACTCATCTTCTACATCGTGTCACCAGAGAACCCGGAAGGAGGCAGTGGCAACACACTTTACGCCTCCATACCCAGTTACAGTGCGGATGGCGTGAACCATGCTTACATCACGATGTATGACGGGACCGGTCTGGGCAGTGGCATCCCTGCTGGTATCTACGTGGGTTTGGAGGATGAACCCAGCGGCCTCAGCGACTTCAATTACGACGACGACACGTTCGTCTTCACCGGTGTCTCTGCTCCATCCGTAGGTGCGACCCCGGAACCCGGTTCCCTTCTGCTGCTCGGTACGGGTCTTCTTTCTTCCGTATTGCTGATGCGGCGTCGCTTGAGCGCCCACTGAAAACCTTCAGGGTTCCAGGGCACGAATCATGGTAGTGCCTTGGAATGCTTTACCGCAGGCTCTCAATCCAAATACTAAGTCGGAAAAACTCTTCCTGAGCTGACTTACTCACTAAGTCTCAGCCGCATATCCCCACCCGTCATCTCCGCCGGTAAGTCTAACTCCAACAACCCCAGGATCGTCGGCGAGATATCCCGCAAACTCCCCCCCGCACGCACCCCCACCTTCTGCCCATCCGCCGTCACCAAAACAAACGGCACAGGATTCGTCGTATGCGCCGTATGCGGCCCACCTGTGACCGGATCGATCAGCATCTCCGCATTTCCGTGATCCGCCGTAAGAATCCAGCTAGCCCCCGCAGCCCGCACAGCGTTATAAATTCTTCCTAACTGCGCATCCACCGCCTCTACCGCCTTCACCGTGGGCTCCATCTTTCCCGAGTGCCCCACCATATCGGCATTCGCAAAGTTCACAATCATCACATCGAACGCCCGATCCCCCAGGTGCCGCTCGACAATATCCCCAATCCCCTCAGCCGACATCTCCGGCGCCAGATCATACGTCGCCACTCTCTTCGACTGCACTAACTCCCTGTCCTCCCCCGCAAAAGGCGTCTCAATCCCTCCATTGAAGAAGTAAGTCACATGCGCATACTTCTCCGTCTCCGCCACCCTTAAATTGCGCAAATCACATTTAGCCATAACGTTCGCCAGCAAGTTATCCATACTCTCCGGCGGCACAATCATCGGCAATCCAAACTGCTTGTCATACTGCGTCATCGTGACGAAATGCAGATCAGCCGGCACATTTTCTCGCGGAATCTCAAACTCCAGCTCCGCAGCCTTCGGCAGTTCCATCCCCGCGCTTTTCGTAAGCCCACTGCGCCGCGCCAGCACCCGCGTAATCTGCCGCACCCGGTCCGCCCGGTAGTTGAAACAAATCACTGCATCCCGGTCCCGAATCCGCGCCACCGGCTTCCCTTGCGCGTCCACGCAAACAAATGGCTCAACGAACTCATCCGTCACGCCGTTGCCATAACTCTCCCGCACCCGCGCGGCAGCATCAACGTACGCCCCACCCTCGGCTTGTCCCTGCACCATCGCGTTGAAAGCCTTCCGCTCCCGCTCCCAACGCATGTCCCGGTCCATCGCGAAATACCGTCCGCTCACGCTGGCCAGCGCACCCACCCCATACTCCGCGAACCGCCCCGCCAACGCCTCCAGGTAGCCCACCCCCGAGGTCGGCAAAGTATCCCGCCCATCCAGAAACGCATGCACATACACGCGGCTCAACCCACGCTGCGCCGCCATCCGCAACAGCGCATATAGGTGCCGCTGATGCGAGTGCACTCCCCCATCACTCACCAATCCCATCAAGTGCAGCGCCCGGCCCTCCACCGCCGCGTGATCCATCGCAGCCGTGATCGTCGGGTCACTAAAGAACTCACCTGTCGCAATTGCGGCATCAATGCGCGTCATATCCATCCGGACGACACGCCCCGCTCCCAGGTTCAGATGCCCCACCTCCGAGTTCCCCATCTGCCCATCCGGCAACCCCACAAAATGCTCGCTCGCGCGGATCAGCGTATTCGGATATTCCCCCAACAACCTGTCATACACAGGCTTTCGCGCCATCGCGATCGCATTGCCATGCGTCTCCGCACGGTATCCCCAACCATCCAGAATCGTCAGCAGAACAGGGTTTTTCTTCATCATCACTTACTTCGATGCAGGCGCTGCCTTCTCTTCATAGCTCTTCTTCGCGGCCTCGATCTCATCCTTGTGCTTCAACAGCGTGCTCTGCACCGTCATGTGCACCTCGGCGGATAACCTGCTCTGCGCCCCGCCAATCAGCGTCCCCTGCACCGACGCATAGTGCTTACCCGCATCGCTTCGGTAGAACACCAGAAGCGCATTCATATCCTGCTCGGACACGTAGGCCTGGTAATAAGGCAGGTAAACCTGCACAACATCCAGCGCCCGCAGGTTCGCCCCGATCTCATTCAAAACCGACGGCGGGAAATACGCCGGAGCCCTCGCGCGCATCGAGTCCACGGCCTGATCCATGTCTTTATGCACATGACCAGCCGCGTCCGTCAATGCAAGAAACTCCCTAAGCTGCGCCTCTGTCGTCGGATGAGGCAACGGCGGTGGCGGCCCTGTGTCGCGCACTGATAGCCCGGGAGACGGCCCCGTCTGCGTAGGGGCTGAAGGGCCCGCAGGCGCAGCCTGTCCCCACGCCCCCGTCACGAACACCATGCAACATGCTGCAATCATCAATCGCATCAAAGTTCTCACTCCCGCCAATGGCTTTCGCCAGCTCGCTAACTCACCTCAACTACCCCGCGCAGTTCACCGCAGTCCGCCCCAGAAACACCGCAGCCCCACCTAACTCCTCCTCAATCCGCAGCAACTGGTTGTACTTCGCGATCCTGTCCGTCCGGCTAGCCGAACCCGTCTTGATCTGCCCCGCTCCCGTCCCCACCGCGAGGTCCGCAATGAACGTATCCTCGGTCTCTCCCGAACGGTGCGAAATAATTGCCGTGTACCCATTCCGTCGCGCCAACTCAATCGCCTCCAGCGTCTCAGAGATGGTCCCAATCTGGTTCACCTTCACCAGAATCGAGTTCGCCACACCTTCCGTGATACCCCGCTGCAGCATCCTCGTATTCGTCACGAAAAGATCATCGCCGACTAACTGCACGTTCCGCCCAACCTTCTCCGTGAGCAGCCGCCACCCCGTCCAGTCATTCTCATCCAGACCATCTTCCAGAGAAACAATCGGGTACTGCCGCACCCAACTCTCCCAATAATTCACCATCTGCTCACTGGTCTTCTCGCTCTTATCCGATTTCGAAAAAACATAACGATTGGCCGCCTTGTTGAAGAACGAACTCGCCGCCGGATCCAACGCAATCGCGATCTCTTCCCCGGCCTTATACCCCGCCAGTTCAATGGCCTCCAGCACTAACTCAATGGCCTCCACATTTGACTTCAACGAAGGCGCAAACCCGCCTTCATCCCCCACCGCGGTGTTATACCCCTTCTTCTTCAACACGCCCTTCAGCGTATGGAACACCTCTGTTCCCCACCGCAGCGCATCGGAGAAGCTCTCCGCCCCCACCGGCATCACCATGAACTCCTGAAAATCCACGTTGTTATCCGCATGCGCCCCGCCGTTCAGGATGTTCATCATCGGCGTAGGCAGAATGCATGCATTCACGCCCCCAAGATATCGATAGAGCGGAATCCGCAATGCCTCCGCCGATGCCCGCGCACAGGCCATCGACACCGCCAGAATCGCATTCGCCCCCAGCCGCGCCTTATTCTCCGTTCCATCCAACGACAGCATCGTCGCGTCGATCAGCCGCTGGTTACTCGCATCCAGCCCTTTCAACTCCGGCCCAATCACGCTCTCCACATTCTCAACGGCCTGCAACACGCCCTTGCCGAGATAATGCTCCTTGTCCCCATCCCGCAACTCCACAGCCTCATGCTCACCGGTCGACGCTCCACTCGGCACCGCCGCGCGCCCACGCACGCCATCATCCAGCACCACATCCGCTTCAACCGTAGGGTTCCCGCGGCTATCCAAAATCTCCCGCGCATGAATGGACACAATCTCAGTCATTGCTTCTTTCTGCCTTCCATCGTTGCTTGTTCTTGCCCTAAGCTGACGCACCACGCGGTGCGCAAGCCGATCATTCAATTGCGGCCGACGGTCCACCTCAACAGCTCGTCCGCTCATCCCTAGGATGCTCTCTACCAGTTCCGCCAAACCTTCACCGCCGCCGCGCTCAGTCTATCAAAGCCCTGCGACAGCAGTCCCCAATTACAAATGGCTCTTCGGGCGCAGTTCCAGGTTGGCGCCCCAAAAAAGCGAGGGCTGAAGCCCCGGCACACTATGCCCCTGCAGGGCGCCCTATGCCCCCGCAACCTGCGACACGCCACTCGTACCCGGGGATCCGGAAGCCCCATGCAAACCCACACCTCGCACTTCCACATCCTGCCGCGTCAGCGCCGGCAACATCAGCCGTATCCGCGTCCCCCGCCCCGGCCGGCTCACCACCTCTACCTCGCCCCGCCCCTCATACAACACCTGGATCCGCTCCCGCACATTCCGCATTCCGATCCCAAACCCATCGCTCGCCAGTCCCTCGCCCGCACTCCGCTCCGCCATCATCCCCACCCCGTCATCCTCCACTTCCAGCAACAGCTTGTCCCCCAACACCCGTCCGCGCAACGTCACTGTCCCTCCGCTGATCCGCGGCTCCAGCCCATGCTTGATGCTGTTCTCAATCAAAGGCTGCAGCAGCATGCTCGGCACCTCCAGCCCCATCGCCTCCTCCGTAATCTCCTTCACCACGCGCAGCTTCTCCCCAAAGCGGATCACCTCAATGTCCAGGTAGTCATCGGTAAACTGCAGCTCTTCCTCCAGCGCCACAAATGCATCTCGCTCCCGCAACAACGCCCGCAGAATCCGCCCCAGCTTCACGATCATCTCCCGCGCCAACTCCGGCTCGGAACGTATCAACGACGCAATCGAATTCAACGTATTAAACAGAAAGTGCGGATTGATCTGCCGCTGCAACGCATCCAGCCTTGCCTCCAGCAACAACCGGCTCTGCTCCTCCAGCTTCCGCTCAATCCGCACCGCATTCCATATCTTCAGCGGGATGCCCACCACCACCGGTGTGGTCGCGCACACCAGCAGCTCCAGCCACAGCTTGCGCGAGTACAACTCGAAGTACAGCCGCGGCTCCTCAGCTCCCAGCAGACTCGCCGCCAGCTGCGTCGCCGTTAGCAGTACGAGCAGAAGAATCTGCCGATCCAGGTGGGGTCGCCGCAACGTTCGCCGCACCCATCGATACACGCTCAAATCGATCAGCGGCGAAAACTCCCAGACCGCCTCTTCATCCACAAACCGCCGGTACGTTCCAAACAAGACACCCACGCTCACGTTAACCGGCAACGCCAACCACTCATGATGCCCCAGCGCCGGCAGCGCCAGAAACGCCCCGCCCAATGCCGCAGGCTGCGACCCCAGCAACAGCCCCAGCAACGCCGTCGTCTCCAGCGCCAGATCCGCCGCCAGAAAATTCCGCACGTGCACCCGGATGTATACCCCCAGCATCAGCGGAACGCAAATCCACGCCATCAGCTTCAGCGTATCCACGCGGTTCCGGTGCTTCATCAGCAACAGCCGCTTAAACCGCACCGACCTCGCCAACGAACTCGCAACCGCCGCGGCAACGCCCAGCTCCACCAGCAGCGAAATTAAGACCAGCTTGGAGTCAATCCCGTTCACGCCTCTACTCTACGCGCCGCCTGCGCACCGGATAGCCCTTCCTCTCCAACCTCACCGCACCGGGTAACCCATCCCCTCCACCCTCACCGCACCGGTTAGCACCATCTCCTCCAACCTCACCGCACCGGGTGGCCCATCCTTTCCGGCTTCCCCGGAAAGGGTGGGGTCCCTCCAACCCCCACCACCACTACCCCGTCACCTCCAGCACCGTCCTCTGCTCCAGCAACGCCACCAGCATCAATTCCTCCTGTCGTAGGGCATGCTCATGCACCGCAATCTCCTCCTCCAGCTCCTCTTTCGCCGTCTCCGCGCTGATCTTTCCGCTTAGGTAAGCCTCCAGCACCGCCGGATGCACATACGCCTTCCGGCAAACCGCAGGCGTATTCCCCAACTCCTTCGCCACGGCCTTGATCGCCTCCACAACATTCTTCTTCGCCTGCGCCGCACTTTCGTAAGGCCCAATCTTCTGCAACATCTCACTCGCCAGCAACGTCCCCGCCCAGGTCCGAAAGTCCTTCGCCGTAAAGTGCTCCCCCGCAATCTCCTGCAGATACTCATTCACATCGGCCGAATCGATCGCATGATGATTCCCTTCATGGTCTAAAAATTGAAACAACTCATACCCCGGAATCTCCTCACAAGCCTTGATAATCCGCGCCAACCGCCGGTCATGCAGGCTGATCGTATGGTGCACCCGGCTCTTGCCCTGGAACGAAAACGTCACCTCCGCCCCATGCACCTCCACATGCTTGTTCCGCATGGTCGTCAACCCATAACTTTTGTTCTCCCGCGCATACTCCTGGTTTCCCACTCGGATGTGCGTCAGCTCCATCAAGCTCACCAGCGTTGCCAGCACCTTGTTCCGCGGCAGCCCGGGCAGCTTCAAATCATGATTCACACGCTCACGAATCTTCGGCAGCGCACCCGCAAACTGCACCATCCGCTCATACTTTGTCAGATCTCGCACCTCCCTCCACTTCGGGTGATACCGGCTCTGCTTCCGCCCACGCACATCCCGCCCCGTGGCCTGCAGATGCCCATTTGCCTGCTTGCAGATCCACACATCCGTCCACGCCGGCGGAATCACCAGCGACCGGATCCGCTTCAGAACATCCTCATCCGTCACCGCTTCCCCATGCGGATCTTCGGCGTACGTAAACTCCTTCCCACTCGTCCCCAGCGCATGCCGCCGAATCCCCGGCTTTCGGTCCGTCACATACCGCAACCCCGCCGCCTTGGCCGATGCAGCCGGATCCGAGGGCTCCATCCCCTCTTCGCTCCCGGCAGCCTCGCTCGCCTTCTTCCCCACAGCAGCCACAATCGGCTCAATCAGCTTCTTCGCCCGTACAAACCGTTTCTTTTTTTCTTCCACAGCCAGCATGTCCGGTCAGATGCCGCCATCCCCGCCAAAGCACCGCCCCTTGCATCTCCGCTTCAACGCGACAGACAAGCTTTCCACAGCTCCAACATCAACTCCGTCCAGAAAACCCGGAACGAACCCCCAAAACCCCGAACTTAAGGGGAACTCTCTACCACAAATGGGGTACGAAACCAACCTGTGGACGAGTTTTCCACGGTACTTTCATCACGTTACCGCTACGCTGTCCTCATGACGGCTAATAACAAGAAGGGCACACCCCTCACCAGCACCTTCCGCCAGCAGGTCATCGTCAACTTCTGCCGCACCGTCCTTCGTTCCGACGACGACCTGCTCCGCCACGCCATGATCCAATACCAGCAATCCCTCCTTTTCCCCCAACGCCGCTAACCCAGAGCAAAGCGGCCCCACCCCTCTGTTTTGACTTTGTCTTTGCCCTTCCGTTTGTCATTCCCGCAGGGAATCTGTTTCTGCCTTTGCCGTTGCCCCTTTGTTTGTCATTTCCGCGGGGAATCTGCTTCTGCTGTTGCCTCTGCTCCCAAGACCCGCCGCACCCTCAAATCCATCATCTTCATCGGCCCTCTCTCCCCAATCGTGAGCTCTCCAAACTCAGTCCACTCACCCTCCTCGTTCATCCGCAAAACCGTCTTCGTCCGAATCTCCCCAACGGCAAACCCCCAGGAAATCGACCTCTCCCCCTCAACCATCACCACCTCACTCTCAAGCCACCGCCCATCATTGAACGCCCGCATCCGATACGCCCCCGCCGCATCGTCGAAGCAGATCAAACCAAGCGCCTGAAGCACAGCCCCGCCGCCGCTCTTCGCACGACCCACGCCCTCAATCTCCAACAACAACCCATCCAACCGGAACCGCGCCGACTCCGTCTGCACCAACTCCACAAACTGCCCCGGCCCCCGCAGCACAGAGGCCTCCCCAACCCACTCCCCCACCAAAAACTCCAGCTTCTTCATAGCCGCCCGCTGCACGGCAACATCCGGTGTCCTCGGCATCTCCGTCATCTATCCCTCCCAGCAACCGCGCCGCAGCCGTGTCGAACAGGTCACACCCCGAACTGCCGCAGATGATGGTCAAGGTGCTTGTACATCAGCACCGCCCACTGCGCCGGTGTCATCCTTCCAAAGAAGCTATGCGGGTTCTGCGTACACTTTTGCGTCCCTCCGCCTGCGAACCTGTCAATCAGTTGCAAGAGCCGGTCCCGCTCTTGGCCCAGGTCTCGTTCGTCTTCCACGATCAGACTCTGTACGGTTGGCGAATTCTTCCGCATCGGATCATCGTTCCGAAACACCATCGGCTTCACCAGCCTTCCCAGGAAACGTAGGGGAAAAGACGCCTTTTCCGGCACCACGTCTCCCACCGCCCACTGCATACTCACGGTGCAATGTGCCAGGGCCTGCGCCACGCTCATCTTGCCCCAGCGCCTCTCGCTCTGCGGCTCCAGCCGGCCTAACCGGGTCTTTACCTCCTCTGTCACCGTCCCATCGAACAGACTCTTCATGAAGACTCGCCTCCCTGGCATGCCAGTACACAACAGCCAGGATCAAGAAGAAACATTTTTTTGCGTCAATTTCCCAAGCAAGCCATCACGGGTCGTCGCACACACTCCCCTTTACCCAACTCTCTCCCCCGTGATTTACCCTCGCAAAGGACACGCCCCACCGGAGAGGAACCGCCATGCCCACCCCCGAGACCACCGCCCCCAGCACCCCCCTCACCGACCGCCAGTCCTGGAAAGACCTCGCCGCCCACGCCGCCGAGCTCAAGAGCACCACCCTCAAGGACCTCTTCGCCCAGGATCCCCGCCGCGGACCCAAATACACCCTCGAAGCCGAAGGCCTTCTCCTCGACTACAGCAAAAACCGCATCACCGACGCGACCCTGAAACTCCTCTTCGCCCTCGCCGAAGAAGCCGGCCTCAAAGCCCGCACCGAAGCCATGTTCACCGGCGAAAAAATCAACATCACCGAGAACCGCGCCGTTCTGCACACCGCCCTCCGCGCCCCAAAGGACGCAATCATCAACGTCGACGGCAAAAACATCGTCCCCGAAGTCCACGAAGTCCTCGACAAAATGGCCGCCTTTTCCGACAGGATCCGCTCCGGCGCCTGGAAGGGCTACACCGGCAAGCCCATCAGAAGCATCGTCAACGTCGGCATCGGCGGCTCCGACCTTGGCCCCGTCATGGCCTACGAAGCCCTCCGCCACTACTCGGACCGCGACAAAACCTTTCGCTTCGTCTCAAACGTCGACGGCACCGACTTCGTCGAAGCCACCCGTGACCTCCAACCCGACGAAACCCTCTTCCTCATCGCCTCCAAAACCTTCACCACCCTCGAAACCATGACCAACGCCCACTCCGCCCGCGAGTGGTTCCTCAAATCCGGCGCGCCCGAAGACGCGGTCGCCAAACATTTCGTCGCCATCAGCACCAACGACAAAGAGGTCGCCAAATTCGGCATCGACACCGCCAACATGTTCGGCTTCTGGGATTGGGTCGGCGGCCGCTACAGCATGGACTCCGCCATCGGCCTCTCCACCATGATCGCCATCGGCCCCGACGGCTTCAATCAAATGCTCGCCGGCTTCCATTCAATGGACGAACACTTTCGCACCACGCCCATCGAAAAAAATCTCCCCGCTCTCCTAGGCCTGCTCACCGTCTGGTACACCGACTTCTTCGACGCCCAGACCGTCGCCATCCTCCCCTACGAGCAATACCTCAAGCGCTTCCCCGCCTACCTCCAGCAGCTCACCATGGAGTCCAACGGCAAGCACGTCACCCTCTCCGGCGAGCACGTCGAAACCCAGACCGGCCCCATCTATTGGGGCGAGCCCGGCACCAACGGCCAGCACAGCTTCTACCAGCTCATCCACCAGGGCACGCGCCTCATCCCCTGCGACTTCATCGGCTTCTTCAAATCTCTAAATCCCCTGGGCAATCACCACGATCTCCTCATGGCCAACGTCTTCGCCCAGACCGAAGCCCTCGCCTTTGGCAAAACCGCCGAACAGGTCCGCGCCGAAGGCACAGCAGAAGCCCTCATCCCCCACCGCGTCTTCGAAGGCAACCGCCCCTCCAACACCCTTCTCGCGCAAGAGCTCACCCCCGAGATCCTGGGCAAACTCATAGCTCTCTACGAGCACTCCGTCTTCACCCAGGGCGTAATCTGGAACATCGACAGCTTCGACCAATGGGGCGTGGAACTCGGCAAACAACTAGCCCAGAAAATCGCCGCCGAACTCGAATCCACCGCCGATCTAACCCACGACAGCAGTACCAATAACCTCATCCAGCGTTACCGGAAAGAGAAGTAACTCATTTGATAGCGTGAATGCAACAGCACGCGCCCGGCGGAGCGTCTGACCCCTTATACAAGGTCAGTTAGGGACGAGTGACCCCTTCGTACAAGGTGGCGGCTATGCAACTTCTCCAGGCTCTGACTTTTCGCGACCAGACCGTCGCGCTGGACAATAAGACCTTCGTTGGCTGCACTCTCGTCAACTGTGTGCTGGAGTATAGCGGCGGCCCAGTTACCTTCGACAGCACGCTGTTCCGGAACTGCCGTTATATCTTCTATGGCCAGGCCCGGAGCACGGTTCTCTTTCTGCAGGAGGTCGGCCTGATGCCGTTTGCTCCTGCAGAATGGGGCGAATTTCCAGAACACGTTCACTGAAGTCGTGTTCCCGGCCCCTGTGCCCATTGCCACTACCCAGATAGAAACTTACCCCGTGGAAGGCCATGAACCGCAACGGCTAGACTTTTACAGGCCCGCTACGCTTCGGGTTCATCGGGGTCACCTGATCCGCTTGTGGCCCTTTGTCTCCCTGAACGACCTCAAACTCTACCGGGTCGCCTTCTTTCAGGCTCTTGTACCCATCGCTTTGAACGGAACTGTAGTGCACAAAGACATCGTTGCCATCCTCCCGTCCCAGGAAGCCATAGCCCTTTGCGTTGTTGAACCATTTCACTGTGCCTGCATAAGTCGCCATAGATTCTCCTCTGCGAACGTTTGACTAAAGAGCGTGGGAAGAAAAGGTGCCTTCAGCTTCGAGCAACTGCGACACGGTAGAAACGAGCTTTGCCGGCCCGTCAAGAACATCGAGCGCCTGATCCAGCAGCGTGGCGCAACCCCGCGCTCCAGCGGTGAGCGTCAGTCCGCGCGCGGAGGGCCGGCGAGAGAGCTTGGACGCAACCGCACGTCCGCAGTCCTCCCGCGAAAGTGTGTGACACAGGATAAGCAGGTCGAAATGATTCGAGGAGGCCAGCCGATCGAAATCGGCGAGGCTCGCCGCAGGTAACACGCAGTACCCCGCCATTTCAAGCACCATGCGGCGGGTAGCCAGCAACTGTGCATCTCGTCCGAACATAAGAATGGTGGCCGGGGAACGCATGGGTCGTCTCGTCAAACGTTGAAACGGTAAAACTGCTCTAACATAGAGCCCCATCTTGCTTCTAGTCTGCCCGTTATCTGACATAGGGCGCGCGCGCATAGTTGTGTCCACTTCCTTCCATACGGAAGCGCCCCAACGAGCCCTATTTCGGCCCTTCTGTGCTCCAGGTTACATAGGGAGAACAATTCAAACAGTAGACTTCGTCTGTTGGTGGGTTGTAAGCCGCCGGCTCTCCTCAGAGACGTAAAACGCCGTCATGGTGTCCTCTTGCGAACTGAAGCAAAGGACACGCATGCCCACGGAACCGAACAACCGCTTGCTCGCGGCGCTCCTACCCAAAGATCGCGACCATCTTGTCTCCCGCTCCACGATGGTACCGCTCCCGCTCAAGGCGGAACTGTACCAGGCGGAAGAGACGCCAGCATTTGGATACTTCATCCTTTCCGGTATGGGATCCATCGTCACCGAAACCATCGATGGCGGAACCGCAGAGGTCGGCGTCATCGGCAACGAAGGCCTTGTCGGAAGCCTTCACCTCCTTGGCCCAGCCAGGGTTGCCACGCATTCCTTCATGCAACTGGAAGGCTCAGCCTGGAGAATCCCCTTCTCCGATCTGCTCGCCGCGTATCGCTCCTCCCATGAAATCCGGGACCGCATTCTCGAGTTTGTGCAGCAGCAGGCGATCGTTACCGGACAGATCGCCGGCTGTAATCGCCTTCACGAGGCCGACGAGCGCCTGGCCCGCTGGCTTCTCATGGCGCGGGACCGTACCAGCTCTGACCTGATGAGCTTCACCCAGGAATTTCTCGCCATGATGTTGGGAGCAAGGCGGACAACCGTGTCACTCATCGCGGGATCGCTGCAGAAAGCCGGGTTGATCGAATACCAGCGAGGTCGCGTCAGAATCGTCCATCGCGCCAACCTGGAAGCCGCAGCCTGCGATTGCTATTGGATCACCCGCAAGCTGGATGAGCAACTCTACGCGCAAAGTCGCTAAGGACATGCAAAACGCGATGCCTCTTCGGGCCTCGAGTTCCAAAGCGAGTTCTGTCGCTGAGCGTACCTTTCGCGTCCGAGACGAGGTCTGGCCCAAGCCCCTAAACTGTCTGAGGAGCTTGAACCCGTGAACCTGTCTAAAACTTTCCGTGTCCTCCTTCTCCTCTGCACCATCCCCGCATCAACCCAAACCGCCCCACCAGCCCCCACATCCCCAAACACCTTCACCGACCCCCTCCTCCACAACGGCCCTGACCCTTGGGTCGTCTACTGGAAGGGTTTCTACTTCTACTCCAACTCCACAGGCCGCAATCTCACCCTTCGCAAAACCGCCGACATCACCGACCTCCGGGACGCCGAAACCAAAGCCGTCTGGACCCCTGAACCCGGCCATCCCTGGTCCAAAGAGATCTGGGCCCCCGAGCTCCACCGCTGGGGCAATAAGTGGTACATCTACTTCGCGGCTGATGCCGGCGCGAATGCTTCCCACCGCATCTACGTCGTAGAAAATCCCAACGACGACCCCACCGAAGGCACCTGGACCCTTAAAGGCAAAGTCGCCGACGCAACCGACAAATGGGCCATCGACGCCGACCAGTTCGAACTGCACGGCCAGCACTACCTCCTCTGGTCCGGCTGGAAGGGCGACGTCGACGGCGAGCAGGACATCTACATCGCCCACCTCAGCAATCCCTGGACCATCGACTCCCCCCGCACCCTCATCTCCCAACCCACCTACCCTTGGGAAGAGCACGGCGACCTTCCCGGCCGCCACGTCAACGTCAACGAGGGCCCCGAGTTTATCGCTCATGGCAAACACATGTTCGTCGTCTACTCCGCCTCCGGCTGCTGGACCGACTTCTACTCCCTCGGCGCCGTAGAGGCCTCCACCTCCGCCAACCCTCTCGACGCCGCCAGCTGGACCAAAATCAACCATCCCTTCCTCTCCACCGACCCCGCCTCCCAGGCCTTCAGCCCCGGCCACAACGGCTTCTTCAAATCTCCTGACGGTACCCAGGACTGGATCATCTACCACGCCAACCCCGCCCCCGGCGAAGGCTGCGAAAACCAACGCTCCCCCCGCATCCAGCCCTTCACCTGGAACGCCGACGACACCCCCAACTTCGGCAAACCCGTCCCCCTCGGCCAACCCCTCCAAAAACCCTCAAACTGATCAACCGTGCTCACCTTAAATCGGCTCGCTCAAAACCTTAAGGCAGAGGCTTCTGCGTGCGCGCATCCAGCACAGAAACCAGCCGCAAACTGCGACTTTCAGGTTCACTTCGCGAAAGGCTGCCCCGCGTGATGAGCTGCTGACCCAGCGTCGGGTCGTTCCGCCTCACCGCAAGGTTTGTCTGTAAAACAGGCGAATACCGAAACTCCCGCGTCTTGGGCCGCCTGGAACGCCATGGAACCCTTCTTACCAGCGAACGGCAGGCATAATCGACACGATCCACTTGATCACGGCGAAACTATCAATGAACTCTCAACGCCCGCGCGGATACCAAACAATGCCACGCATCTAAACAGCCCAGAGCAAGCACCAAGCTCCCCGGAGTTCCCACGCATGAAGCCCTCCCCCGTCGTAGCCCACCTCGCCCCCACCCTCCTCGGCGTTAGCACCGGCCTTCGCTCCTTCACGCCGCTCGCCGTCGCCTCCTGGTTCGCCTATCTCGGCAAGCTCCCCGTGAAAGACACCTGGGCCTCCTGGCTCGCCCACCCCGCCGCGGTCGCCTCCTTCACTGCCGCCGCCGCAGGCGAGTCCGTGGGCGATAAAATGCCCAATACCCCCAACCGCACCGCCCCCGTCGCCCTCATCGGCCGCCTGGCCCTCGGCGCCACCGTGGGCGCCATCGTCGCCACCGCCTTTAAACGCAACATCGCCGGCGGGATCGCCCTCGGCGCTCTTGGTGCCGCAGCCGGCACCTACGGCGGGTTCTACGCCCGCAAAGGTCTGGTGAAAGGTGCCGGTCTCAACGACCTCCCGGTCGCCGTCACCGGCGACGCTGCCGCAGTTGCCCTGGCCGTCCGCTCCCTCCGCCGCCTGACTGCCTGAAGGTTTGCGTCAACGCCTGGTCTCGTTGCGGCCCGGCTTCGGCCGGGCCGTCCTCGTCCCATAAACGGCCCCAGCCCCAAGGTCGCGCCGTTGGCATGGCAAACTCTCGATCCTGATCTGGGAGGTGCGTACTTTATCGAGCCGTTAGCTACACTGGACATAGTGCAGGCGAATCCGCGGCAGCAAAGTCCCAGGTGCCTTGTCTAACTTGTATGATCGCAAGACTTTGCACGTAACTTTTCCGAAAAACAAGGACTTCAGGCAACATCAGGCAATAAGTTCAATGAAATGAAGACTTTCCGAAAAGGTGACGGGGCGACCTCTACCTGTCTACTCAGCCGCTCGCAACGTAAAGCTCGGAATTTCCTCAACCTGCTGACCCTCTAGCGGCTCAACAACCGGCGCCGTTCCCCCATCCCGAACCTCCGCCAGATAGCGCCCGGAATCAAACAAATTCCGCTCCATCGACCGAACCCACTCCGTCGTCTGCTCCACCCCACGCCCTGCAGCCGTCGCCGCCGCAAACTCGCCCCGAACCGTCTGGAACTTCGCCTCCAGATCATCCATGGCGCTCAACAACATCGCCTCCGGCGTCATCGGCAGCTTAGGCGATCCAAACTCCAGCTTCCCATGGTGCGCCAGCAGCATGTGTTCCAGCAGCAGCCGCAACCGCTCCGGAAACGCCTCGCCAGTCTCCGCCTGCAATCCCGCGATCTGCTCACTCAACATGCGCTGGCCGATCGAGATATGCCCGACCAACTGCCCTTCCAGCGTGTACTCAAACGCCGACCGCCAACTCAACTCCCGCACCTTGCCGATGTCATGCAGGATCGCCCCCGAAACCAGCAGGTCCGGGTCCACCTCCGGATACATCGGCGCAACCGCCCGGCAAACCCGCACCAGGTGCAGTACATGCTCCAGCAACCCTCCGAGCCACGCATGGTGCAGCCTCTTCGCCGCAGGCGCAGTCCGGAACGCCGGTCCAACGGCAGGGTCGTCCAGGAATCGCAGCACCAGCCTCTGCAGCCAGAGATTCTGGAATCCCGCAACATAACCCCGCAACTCACGGTCCATCTCCCCCACGTCGAACCGCGAAGCCGGCACAAAATCCGCCGCCTCCACCTCCTCGCCGCCCGCTGACCGCATCCGCGTCAACGTGATCTGCAACTTGCCCTTGTACTTCGAGATCTGCCCCTGAACCTTCACATAGCAGCCCTCGCTGCACGTGTTCAGGACCTCGGCAAACTCCTCCCACATTCGCGCCTCAAGCTGCCCGGTCTTATCCGCCAGCATCAACGCCAGATACTGCCCACCCCCGCCATTCCTCTCCCGCACACTCAAGGAGGCAAGGCAGAAATAGCTCGTAACCAACTCGTTCTCAAACCTCGGCGCATCGGCCACAAAGAAGCTCTTCATCGTCCTCTACCGCTTCCTATGGATCCGTCTACTGCGGCTGAGGCGCAGTCGACGTCGGCGCATTCGGCTGCGTTCCCGTAACCGCCGGGATCGGCTGGCCGTTAGGCGGCGCATTTGCCGGCGCCATGCTGGGCGGCGGCAACGTCGTCTGATCCGACGTACCCGAAGCAGGCCGCGTAGGATTCCCCGTCGGCGTCGCGCCCAGCGTCGGATTCACCGTGGGCGCAACCGGCTGTGACGCAGGCTCGGCTGGAGCAGGAGCCTTGTCCTGCAGTCGCTCCTTTGGAGCGTCCTTGTCCCGCTTCACCTTGGCCTTCTTCCCCGATTTCGGATCGGCCAGCCCTAAGGGTGCAGCCTGGACCTTCTCATCCGCGGTCTCGGTAGAAGTAGCTTTTTCGGGCCGCTTGGTCGACTTCACCTCGGCCTTCGCCAGCTTGACCGTGTCCTTCTTCTCCTCGGTCTCATTCTGCCGGGCCGAGAACCGTGTCTTACGATCCGGCTGCTCACCCTGCGACGCCAACGGATTCTCACCCTCCGTCCCAACGCCCGTAGAAATACTCGTCACCGACTCCGTCGATCCCGCAATTGCCGCGCCCGGAGCAGGAGCCTTTGACGCATCCGCCGTACCCTCCGCCGACGAACCCAACGACGGTACCGCCGCGATCGACTCAGTTGTTCCACCTGGAAGGGAATTCCGCGGCGCCTGCCCGAGGCGTACCTTCTCCCGCTTGATCTTCTTCGGCTTCGAGTAGCTCACCGCGCGCGCACCACCTGCCGGTGCCCCGTGCGCCGCCGCCTTCGCCTGCTGCTTCGCTGCAAGCTTTTCGCGAGCCGCCGCCAAATCCTTCTCCGCCTTGTCCGCCTTCTCCTGCTCCGCCTGCTGCTTCTTGACGATCTTCTTCTTCACCGGCGGGGCTGTGTACGTCGTAAACCTCGTCGTGGCATCCTGTCCACCGGAACCAATGTCATCGAACCCGGGCTTGACCTCGACATAGGCATCCTGCCGGGCCTGCGTCAGGTACGTCCGCAACGCCGGCTGCAGAAGAGTCATGTAGAGCCCCTCCTGAACCTGCCCTTCCACACTCTGGAGCGGCGGCGTACCCGCCTTTTGATGGCTATCCACCTTCAGAATGACAAAACCCTGCCGCGTCCTTATCGGCGCCGTGTACTCGCCCACCGGCAGGTCGAACGTCGCCTTTTCCAGCACGTCCCCAAGCATCCCGCGCTTGAAGTCACCCAGATCCCCACCCGCCGAAGCCGTCGGTCCGCCGGACGAACTCTTCGCCAGATCCGCGAAAGCACCGCCAGTTTTCAGCTTCGCCTCCACGGCATCGGCCTTGGTCTGCGCGGCTGCGACCTGGGCATCCGTCGCGGGGTCAGGCGTCGTCACAAGAATTTCGCTCAGATGCAGCTGCTCCGGCTGCTCGAACTCCTTCGTATGAGCCTGGTAAAACGCCTGCTCCTGGCTCGGCGTGATGTTCAGGTGGCGACCCACCTCATCTCGAACCACCTGCTGCGTGATCACCTGGTTGCGGATGTTCTGCTTGAAGTCCTCATAACTGACACCCTGCTCCGTCGCCGCCTTCTCCAGCGACTCCATATCCGGCAGGTTCGCACGCTTGCGGATGTCATCCAGCTGCCGCGTTACTTCCGCGTCGCCGTTCACGCCAAGGTCCTTGCCTTTGGATAGCAGCAGCTGCTGGTCGATCATGTCGCGCAGTAGCGTGTGCTGCTTGTCAGCCAGCTCCGCCTGCGACCAGCTCTCCTGCTTGGCCTCCTGCACCAGCCCGTCCTGCGCACGCTCAAACTCGGTACGCGTGATCACCTGGTCGTTTACCCGCGCAATCACATCCTCAACCACCACGCCGTTGGTTGTGATCGGCTTCGCCGCCGGCAGGTCGAGTCTGCGCGGCGTATTAAAGCTTCCCCCAGGAAGCGTGAAGTTGGGCTGCTGCCCACCCGGCCCCTGCGTTCCTTGTGTTCCCTGAGCCCCAGGAATTTGGGCCACCATTGCAGGCGCAAACGCCGCTGCCGCCATCATCGCCACTACCAGCGCTCCCGCGCGCCGCCGCCTCAAGCTCATTCGCTGCATCCTGTCCTTAGCCGGGCCGATCACCCGCAAATAACGCTGCCTGTGCCCTTTAGACCGTGCACAGGCTAAGCCGTCATCCGCAACCTCATTCTACGCATCCAACACCTGCCGCGTCGCCCCCAAAGGGGTCCCAAAAGCCACAATGGAGGGAACCGCACGGCTGTGGCTCTTACCTAAGCAGATCTCCTATACCCTGCCGAAGTCGACTAGGTTCACGGAAGCCGCTTACCTTCGTAACGCCACGGAGGGGCCATACTTTCGGCTACCCCCCGGTGGTATACTCCGTCCAACTCCCGAGGGCCGTTCTGCCTCTGAAACCGCCCTCCGAGGTTCCTATCCCGATGGTCTCTCCCACCCGCCGAGCCCTCTTTTCGGCCACCGTATTTCTCGCCGTCTGCGGCGTCGCCGGGTCCCTGATCGGCAGCAAGGTCGCCGCGCAGTCCGCCACCGATGAGTCCAACCTCCGCGATTCGCTCCACAACTTCACGGACGTCTACTCCCTCGTCGAAGGCAACTACGCCGACAAACTCAACACCGACAAGACCGACAAGGCCATCTACGACGGCGCCATCCCGGGCATGCTTCACGTCCTGGACCCCCACTCCAACTTCTACGACCCCAAGGCCTACGCGCAGATGCGCGAAGATCAGTCGGGCCACTACTACGGCGTGGGTATGTCCATCCAGGCCCGCAATAGCAAGATCATCGTGCTCGCCCCGATGGAAGGCACGCCGGCCTTTAAGGCGGGCATCCGCCCCAGCGACGTCATTCTGGCAGTGGACGGCAAGTCCACTGAAAACCTGGACTCCGCAGCCGTAGCGTCACTCCTCAAAGGGCCCCGCGGCACTCACGTCACCGTCACCATGGGACGCGAAGGCTCCGCCAAACCTCTCACCTTTGATCTCGTCCGCGACGATATCCCGCGCTACTCCGTCGATCTCGCCTTCCTGATCAAGCCCGGCGTCGGCTACGTTCACATCAACGGCTTCATGGAGACCACTTCCCGCGAGTTGCAGGACGCGCTCGATAAATTTGGCCCCAACATGCAGGGCTTGCTCATCGACCTCCGCGGCAACCCCGGCGGTCTGCTCAATGAAGCCGTTGAAGTTTCCGACAAGTTCCTCCAAAAAGGCCAGATCGTCGTCTCCCAGCACGGACGCGCCTTTCAGGATCAGGTCTATCGCGCCCCCAAGGGCTCTGATCTCAAGTACCCCATTGTCGTCCTCGTGAATCGCAATACAGCCTCAGCCGCCGAAATCGTCTCGGGTGCCCTGCAGGACCACGACCGCGCCCTGGTCGTCGGCGAAACCACCTTCGGCAAAGGCCTCGTCCAAACGGTCTTCCCCATCTCTGAAAATACCGGCCTGGCCCTCACCACCTATCACTACTACACACCCTCCGGCCGCCTGATTCAGCGCAACTATAACGGCGTCTCGCTCTACGACTATTACTACGTCCGCAACGACGCTGCCCCCGCCGATAACAGCAACAAAGAGGTCAAACTCACCGATTCGGGCCGTCCCGTCTACGGTGGCGGCGGCATCACCCCCGACGAGAAAATCGCCGATATCAAAGACAACCACACCGAGGACACTCTCCTTCAGCATTACGCCTTTTCTGACTTCACACGCCATTACCTGGCCACGCACACGGTCAGCAAGGACCTCGTCGTGGACGATGCCCTTCTAAACGAGTTCAAAGCCTTTCTGCGCGAGCAGAAAGTGGACATCTCCGACAAGGACTTCAACGACAATCTCGACTGGATCAAGACCTCCGTCCGCGCTGACCTGCTCACCTCGCAATTCGGCCAGACCGAAGGAATGAAAGCCCGCGCCCAGTGGGACCCCCAGATCCAGAAAGCCCTCACCTATATGCCCGAAGCCCTGGCGCTCGAGGAGCACAAGCTTCCCACCCAGCAAAAGACTCAAACTGCGGCCATTCAGCCCGCGCCCGCAAAGTAAGCCCCTCCACGCTCACACAAGGCTGCGCCCGTTCCAGGCGCAGCTTCTCTTTAAAGCCGTCTTTCCGACGGATGCAGTTTGCTTTAGCGTATGCGCAGCGAAAAGCCCCCTGTATTCTGCCTACGCGTTAACAACCTTCACGAAGCCGCGAACGCCATCCCAGCCGACAGCCTCGCCCGCAAAAACTCCACCAATTCCGCGGAGACATACTCCGGCGCGCAAAATGAAATCTTTCTCTTTCGAGCCAGGAGCTGCGCCGAAACGCCCGCCCAGCCACCCTCGGCAACAGCCCCCTCCGGCACCACCAACGCATCCACCCGATCCAGATACCGCAAAGCCGATGGCTTAAAGTCCGCCACCGCCGGGTCCAACACGCTCAGCGCTACATCCGGCTGCAGAAATCGCAACACACTGTTCGACTCCACAATGGCATTCCCTGCCTCGGCCAGAATGCGCCGCACCCGCGGCATGGCCTCCTGCAACTCCCCCTGCTGCGTCCGCACCCACCACGACCGTGCCGCTCCCGCCGTCAGATACCGCGAGCTGTCCGTCTTTCCCTCCCGGCTCCGCTCCTCGCTCACCGCAATCGTGTGATCCGCCGTCGCACAATCACAGGCTTCCCCATTCGCCGAGCAGATGCCATGCCCGTACTGCGTAATCTTCACCGCCGTCCACGCGAACTCCGGCAGCGCTGCTATCAGCCCAGCCACAACGCTCGTCTTGCCGATATTCCGCGAATGTCCACCTACCACCACCACAGCCATGCCACCCTCAACTTCTTGATGTCCACCTCAAGCGGGAACGGTAGAGCTTCAGACCCGTCGTGTATCGCTGAATGACCACGGCTTCAGCAGCTGAGATAAAGCTTGGGCGCAGAGCCGTTCTTTGTCCAGCCGCCGCCTACCGCAATCGCCGCAACCGCGCCAACGACCGCATCTGCTCCCGCAAAGGCTCCGCCGGCGTCCCCGCAAAGATCTCCCCCGGCCCCGTCACCCTCTTGCCCCGGTACACCCCCGCCTGCCCCCCCAGAATCACTCCCGGCCCAATATGACAATGATTCGCGATCCCCACCCTCCCCGCCCGCACCCCCCCACCCTCCACCACGCCCGACCCCGAAAACCCCACCTTCGCCGCAAACACCACATTTTGCCCAATGCGGCAGTTATGCCCAATGTGCACCAGGTTATCGATCTTCGTCCCCCGCCCAATCCTTGTCTCCTCTAGCGCTCCACGGTCAATGGTTGTATTCGCCCCGATCTCCACGTCGTCCTCAATCACCAACGCGCCCTCTTGCGGAAACAGCAGATACTCCCCCGTTCGCCCATTTCGCACATACCCAAATCCAAGGGAACCCAAGACCGCCCCCGCCTGCACCACCACACGATCGCCCAAGACCACAGCTTCCCCCACCACAGCCTTGCTCCCGATGACGCAGTCTTCTCCAATTACCGCCAGCGCCTCCACCACCGCCCCCGCGCCAACCTTCACCCGCGCGCCTAACCGCGCTGTCAGATCCACACTTGCCGCAGGGTGAATCCGCGGTTCATCGTCAGCTGCAGCGTTCCGCCCCAACTCCCGCGCACAGAGCGCAAACGCATACCGCGGCTCCCCAACTCGCAGCACCCGCGCGTCACCCGTCTCCCCCATCTCCGTCGCAGCCAGAATCAATCCCGCTGCTGAAGCCACAGCAGCGCCCAGGCTCGCCTCATCCTCCGCAAACACCAGCGCCGCGCCATCCGCGACGCCGATCGCTCGCACCCGCGTCACACGCCGCGTTGCGTCCACCCCCTCCGGCGCCACAGCCCCCGTCAACGCGGCTATCTCCGCAACCGTCATAGAACCCACGGAGCGCTCGCTCATGCGTACAAACTCCCTTCCCCCGCGGGCCGCGTCTTCCATCGCCGATGCACCCACAACCACTGCTCGGGATAGCGACGGATCCACGCCTCCAACACCGCCGTAAAGAGCGCCGTGTTCGCCAGGGCATCCCCCTCGGCATCCCCGCTCCGTTGCAACTCGAGCGGCTCGCCAAAGTGCAGCACATACCGTCTTTCCCGCGGCTCCCAAAGCAGAAATCCCGGCAATACCGCTGCCCCGGAGTGCGCCGCTACCCTCGCCAGCCCCGACGCCGTACACGCATCCTTTCCAAAAAACGGCACAAACATCCCCTGCGGCGGCGTCATGTTCGTGTCCATCAGGATTCCCACCGTTCCGCCCCCGTGCAGTTCCTTCAGGATCCCCCGCGCAAAGTCATCCTTAGGCAGCACCCGGTTCCCATGCAGGGTCCGTATGCCGTTCACAAAAGCGTCCACCCTTGGATTATCCAATCGCCGGATCACCATCGCCATCGAATACCCCATCAGCGAATGGAAAAAGCTCGAGAGCTCCCAGGCCCCCAGGTGCCCCGTCAACACCAGAACGCCCTTGCACCTCTCGCGCGCCAACAGGTAATTCTCCAGCCCCTCATACCGGATCCGCCCGCCAATCCGCTCCCGCGTCCAGCGCCGCATCTGCGCAAATTCCGCCAGTTGCCAACCCAGGCTGCGAAAGCTCGACCGCAGAATGCGCTGTCGCATCTCGCGACTCACGTCAGGCAGAGCCATCGCCAGATTGCGCTCCCCTACACGCCGCAACCGGGATGCCAGCACGTACGCTGCCAGCCCCACACCCGCGCCGGCAAAACGCGCCACTCCTCGCGGCAATCGTCCCAAGAGACCAACCACCCCCCGGACCGCCCAGTACTCCAGGCGACCCCGCTCACGTGGTGATCTGTCTATCGCTCGCTCGATCGGCTTCAACACCATTCAGTGTAGCTGGGCAGTTGCGTGGACAGTTCCGTAGTCCGGATAACAGAAAGGGAAGCGGCCAAGCCGCCCCCCTTTTGTCAATGCACACGCCACCTGGCTACCGGCCTTGGGTAGACACAAAGTACCGGGCAACCGTCTGCACAAAGGTCTGTGCCTCCGGCGGTACCGGTACATCGCCATGCAGCACAGTCCCATAATTCACCCCAGGCCCGTAGAAGCCGCGCATATCGTCCTCATTTGCCGAAAGCACGTCACCGCTGAGATCGAGCCCGGCAAACAGACCCTTGCTGCGCGAATACGTCAAAAACTCCGCGTTCAACTTCCAATCCGTTCCGGCCTGCGCGTCGCGCCCAACCGGCCCCGCAGAAGCCGCAGCGTCCGCACCCAGCTTGAACTTGTTATGAAGCATGTGCTCCAGGCCGTTCTGGTTCATCGCCACGAGCACCAGATCTGTGGCCTGTCCACCGATCTGGAAACCAAAGCTGCCGCCCTCGATCTTCACAAAGGCCGGCGCGCTCCATCCGTGCCCGGTGCGGCAGGACGCCACGCCCTGGCCATACTGCGCCCCGACGGCGAAGGCCGCCTTTTTATACGACGGGATCACCGCTACGCACGTCGCACCGCTCAGAATCTCGCGGGGAATCGCCTTATCGGGCGTCGCCATCACTTCCTGGAGGACGTCTGTCGCGCTATGCAACCGCTCGTCCATCTTGTCGTGGTCCGCGGCCCATGCGGGCAAAACACTGGCGGACACCACCAGGCAACACAAAGTTCCAGCAATCTTCTTCATTCGACTAGCCTTTCTTTTCAAAACCCTATGGGCGCATGTTCGCGCCGACAAAGATATAAGAAGGAATGGCCTCGAAGGGGGTTGCCTCCTGAGCATGTGAGGAAGTGAAACTCGGGCGCGGGCAGCCCGCCTACGCCTGTTCCGCCAGCACACGCAACGTTAATTCCACGCGGTTCGACGCCTTCGCCTTACGCAGCATGCGTCCCAGATGCGCCTTCACGGTGGCCTCGTCAATGTGCATCGTCGAGGCGATTTCGCGGTTGGATCGTCCCTGCGTCAGCCACGTCAAAACTTCACGTTCCTTCGGCGTAAAGCGGCTCGAAAGGTTCGAATCCGACCGCCCCACCGCGTTGCTGAGCATCTGCACCTCGTGCGGCTCGGCAGGAAGCCAGGGCGTCCCTTCCATCACCGACTCGATGCACGAACGGATCTCTTCCACCCCCGCCGTCTCCGGCAAAAACCCAAGCGCGCCCGCAGCAATGGCCTTGGCAAGAATCTCCGGCGTCGCCGTCCGCGCCAGCACAATCACAGGAGCCGCCGGCAACAAGCGCCGCAAATGCTCCACCGACTCCCCCAGAGAGGCGTTGTCATGCATCCCCGCATCCACCATCACCACCTGCGGACGGCAGCTCTTGGCCATACCGCCTTCAGCCAGCAACATCGTCCGAAACAGGAGACTTTCTTCCAGAATGGCCTGCAACCCGATCAGCCGCAGCGGATCGGAAGCAAGAATACCCACACATATCGCAGTTTGCTGCTCTTGTTCTTGCTTCGGGGCAACTGTCACGGGGTCTTCCACCTCACCTCAGGATCGGCCCGTCTCCTTCTCTGCTCGTGATGCACCCTAGAGCTTGGGAAGAACGATGCCCTGCTGCTTTTGGTACTTGCCCTTTCGATCACCGTAGCTCACTTCACAAGGTTCATCACTTTGAAAGAACAAGATCTGGCACAGGCCTTCGTTCGCATAAACCCGGGCGGGCAAAGGCGTTGTGTTTGAGATCTCCAGCGTGACGAACCCTTCCCACTCCGGTTCGAAAGGTGTCACATTCACAATAATCCCGCAACGGGCGTATGTGCTCTTCCCAACACAAATCGTTAGTACATCGCGAGGGATACGAAAGTACTCAATCGAGCGTGCTAACGCGAAAGAGTTAGGAGGAATGATTACCGACGGTGCGACAACGGTTACGAAAGACCTCTCATCGAAGTTCTTTGGGTCAATGATGGCGCTGTTCACGTTCGTGAAAATCTTGAACTCGTCCGACACACGCAGATCGTAGCCATAAGAAGACAGCCCGTAGCTCACCACACCCTCGCGCACCTGCTTCTCGCTGAACGGTTCAATCATGCCCCGCTCCATCGCCTGCGTACGAATCCATCTGTCGCTCTTGATCGCCATCGTCTCTCGTTCTTCAGGCACTCCAAACCGCGCCCGTTCCTTTCATAAAGACTTCACTGTTGAGCCTACCGCACCCCACCCAACGTTGACATTCGTTGGCCCCCTACCTACCATCGGGAAGTCGGCGACGGTTACGTTCGGCCCGCGTCCCCTCCAACCGAAAGGTGTGCCCGCTTGATCAAGCAGGACCTCATCCAGCGCATCGTGGAGCGCACCGGCCTGCCCCGCAACAAGGCCGAAGCCTCTATCGACGCCATCTTCGGCGCCATGAAGAGCGCGCTCGCCCAGGGCGACCGCATCGAACTCCGCGGCTTCGGTGTTTTCACCGTCAAACCGCGCAAAACCGGGGTAGGCCGCAATCCCCGCACCGGTACGAAAGTCGACATCACCCCCGGCCGTGCCGTCCGCTTCAAACCAGGCAAAGACCTCCAGGCACTCGAGTAAGGAAACAGCGTTCGAGCGCTTCTGCTTTTCTGTCCTTTATTCCCGAACGGGCTCTGATGTTGCGCTTGCTCTTGCTTGTTCGCATCTGCAATGGGGTCTGCTTGTTCGCATACCAGCGCAAACCTCCTCCCTCACATCAGGTGCAGCGCATCCACATCCACCACCACCCCCCGCCGCGGGATCCCCTCCTCCTCCACGCGCGCCAGCAACCCCCGCAAGCAACTCCGCAGC
>CAXUDN010000032.1:32649-34677 GCA_964249715.1 uncultured Acidobacteriaceae bacterium | reverse complement strand
CCGCAGAGGATTTCGTAGGGGATGGTGCGGCACCAGGCCGCGTGGTCGTGGGCGGTGACATTGGTGCCGAGAAGGGTGACTTCGTCGCCGAGGGTAGGTCGGGGTGTGTGGTTTGTGATGTCGACGACGGTCAGGTTCATGCTGACGCGGCCGAGAACGGGGGCTTTCTGGTTGTTGATGACGACCCAGCCGTCTCCGAGGCCGGAGGAGGCTTCGCGGCGGAAGCCGTCGGCGTAGCCGACCGGGAGGAGGGCGGTGCGGAGAGGGGTGGCGGCGGTGAAGGTGGCGCCGTAGCCTACGGTGTCGCCGGGGTTGAGGTCGCGGAGGCCTGTGATGCGGGTTTTCCAGGTGGCTACGGGGTAAAGGTGAGGGGCGAGGTGGGGTCGCGTGGTGGGAGCGTTGCCGGGATGACCCGGGTCCGAGGCTCGGGTCCCGGGACCTCCAATGGTTTCGGTGAGGGGGAGGGTGTAGCCGTAGAGGGCAAGGCCGGGGCGGATGAGGGGGGTGCCGCTAATTTCGTTCAAGCCGAAGTCGCGTACCCAGGCGAGGGTGGAGCCTTCGTCGATGGCGGAGCTGTTGCCTAGGTGGAGATAGTCGGGGAGGAGCTGGCCGTGTTCTGAGGTTTCGAAGGTCTGCTCGAGGGCGACACCGAAGCGACTGATCTGCTTCACGGTTTCGATGGAGTCAACGACTTCACTGGAGCTGAGGTGGCTGAAGATGCCCTCGACGCGGAGGTGATTGGCGGCGCGGAGGGCGTGCAGGAGGGTGGTGAGATCGCGGCCGGGGGTGACGCCCTGGCGGGCCATGCCGGTGTCGAGTTCGAGGTGGACGGGGATGCGGTTCTGGAGGTTGGCTGCGGCCTGCTCGAGGGCCTGGACGTGCTCGGGGGTCCAGACGACGGGGGTGAGGTCGTGCTCGAGGAGGCCGGATGCGTCCTTGGGGTCGAAGGGCTCGAAGCCGCACATGACGAGGATGCGTGTGTGGCTGCCGGCGAGGTTGGCGTCGTCAAGGGCGTGACGGACGCAGATGCCTTCTTCGAGGTCGGCGACGCCGAGCCAGCGGGCGCCGGCTTCGACGAGGACCGGGGCGCAGAGGGAGGCGCTGTGGCCGTAGGCGTTGGCTTTAATGACGCAGAGGATCTCGAAGTCAGGGCCGGCGGCTGCCTGGAGGGCGTGGAAGTTGGCGCGGAGGTGGGCGGCGGAGATTTCGATCCAGCTCTTCAAGGTGGTGGTGAGGTCCTGTAGAGATTATGGCTGGCTCAGTGGAAGGTTGTGGCACCGAACCCAGGTCTCCGGACGGCGGGATCTGGGGCACCCGAGGCTGACGCAGGTCTCGCCACTTCGCTTGAGATGACAGTTTGTTGAGTGGGATGTGCGAGCGGCGCCGGCTAGCGGACGTAGGTGTAGGTGCCGCAGAGATTGGTGGCGTTGGCGAGGGCGTCGGGCGTGAGGGTGGGCATGGGCGTGCCGGAGAACAGGGCCATTTGGAGAGTTTTGCCGGTGACCCAGGTGGCGACCCACTGGGTGTCTTCTGAGCCACAGAGGGTGTTTTTGTGGAGAAAGCGCTTGTCGCCGGGGATGTCGGTACGGAAGAGATTGCCGGTGATGGGGGCGTTGGGGTCGGCATGAAAAAGGGCGGCGATCTCGGCGGGGGTGAGGGTGCGGATCTGGGCGAGGGTGTAGCCGCTGAAGTTGAGGACGATTTTTGTATCCGTGATGGCGAGGTCGCCGGTGATGCCTTTGGCGGTGGTGCTGGCGGCGCGCCATTGGCCGCGTTCCTGGGCGGCTGACGTGAGGCCGAGAGTTACGGTCAGGCCCAGGATCAACGCGCCGAGCTTGGAGGGTTTCATTCTTCTGATGATGGCACCTCCAGAGCCCCCGAGCAAAGAACGACCCAGGCCGGGGAGGCGCCAGGTGGGTCGGATGCTCGCATCTCGTTCAGCGCAGGCGCTTCTCAGAGAAGGATACGGCGGCAGGGCATACCCCACCCTTTCGCGTCGCGAAAGGATGGGCCACCCAAGCAGTGAGT
>CAXUDN010000032.1:0-32549 GCA_964249715.1 uncultured Acidobacteriaceae bacterium | reverse complement strand
AGCAGTGAGTCTCGGCTAATGGATGGAGGCGTTGGAGGGGGCCTGGCTTGCGATCCAGCGGGTTACGCGGGCGTCGAGGAGGTCGAGGGGCATGGCGCCGCCGTCGAGGATTTCGTTGTGGAAGGTTTTGATGTCGAAGTGAGGGCCTAGCTGGGATTTTGCCTTTTCTCGGAGTTCGCGGATCTTGAGTTGGCCCATTTTGTAGGCGAGGGCCTGGCCGGGCCAGGCGATGTAGCGGTCGGTTTCTGTTTGGGCGAGGGCGTCGTTGACGTCGTTCCCGTGCATGTAGTCGATGACCTGTTGGCGGCTCCAGTTTTGATCGTGGATGCCGGTGTCTACGACTAAGCGGACGGCGCGGAAGAGTTCGCTGTTGAGGCGGCCGTAGTCGCTGACCGGGTTCTGGTAAAAGCCGATTTCTTTGCCGAGTTGCTCGGCGTAGAGGGCCCAGCCTTCGGTGTAGGCGGAGTAGCCGCCGCGAAGACGGAATTTTGGGAGGCCTTTGAGCTGCTGGGCGACGGAGATCTGGTCGTGGTGGCCGGGAACGCCTTCGTGGTAGGCGACGGCCTCGTCGAGGACTAATGTGCGGCTGGTGGGGTCGGCGACGGCTACGACGACGCGGCCGGGGCGCTTGCCATCGGGGGAGCCGGCGACGTAGTGGGTGGCTTCGGCTTTGGCGAAGTCGGGGATGGCTTCTACGGTTACGGGGGATTTGGGAAGGAGGGTGAAGAGGTCGGGGAGTCTGGGCTCCATTTGGTGGATGTATTTCGCGAAGTCGTCAACGATCTGCTGTTCGGAGGTGGGTCTCCATTTGGGGTCGGCGTTGATGGCGGCGCGGAAGGTGGGGAGGTCTTTATAGCCGTTGGCCTGGGCGAGTTTGGTCATTTCGGCGGTGATGCGGGCGACTTCGGAGAGACCGATGGCGTGGACCTGGGCGGGGGTCACGTTCAGGGTGGTCATCTGGCGGACGGCGAAGGCGTAGCGGTGCTTGCCGTCGGGGAGGGACTCGACCGAGAGATCGGTGCGGCCGTGGGGGGCGTAGTCGGTTGCGACGAAGTTGGCGAACTTGCGGTAGGCGGGGAAGACGTCTTCGTTGAGGGCCTTGGTGATGGCGGCGGTGAGGCGCCCCTGGTCGGCGGCGGAGATGGTGGCGGGGAACTTTTTGGTGGGCGTGAGGAAGGGGTCGGCGGCGATGATGCCCCCGCACTGGCCGGGAATTTTTTCCATGATGAACTTGACCGGCATGAGGCCGTTCTTTTCGCCGGCGCGCATGACTTCGGTGGTTTGGTCGAGGACAAGCGGAATCTGGTGGAGGCGGGCGATGTAGTCCTCGTAGTGCTTGACGGTGTCGAAGGGCATGCCCTGCGGCAAGTCTGCGAGCGCGGTGTGCACGCCGTTCTGCTGATTGACCGGCATCTCGTAGATCTTGAGCGCGTAGGCCTCGTCACCGGTGGTGAACTGGCGCTCGAGGAGCTCGTGGCTGAGGCGGTCTGTGTCGTCCATGTCGTCGGTGGAGATAGCTTTGAGGCGGGCGAGAAAGGCGTCGGCTTCGGCGTGCTCGCGGGCGATGGCGGCGAGGGAAACGTCGGAGAGGCGGTCGTTGTAGCGGAAGTCGCCGACGGATGTGGCCATCTCGGGATGGTTGCGAAGGTTGTTCTGGTAATAGTCCTCGAAGAGGGCGTTTTGCGCGGTGACGCGGGCCCCGAGGTCACCGCTGGTGGGGGCGGTGGCGGGAAGGCTTTGGGCGGCGGCGAGGAGGTGAGGGGCGAAGCTTGCCAGCAGGAGACCAGAGACGAGGCAGGGATGGCGCATGTGAACGCAGGGTAACAGAGGGGGTTTTGCCAAGGGCGATTCCCTGCCCCGCTCCGGGGTAGTGGAAACGGGTATCGGAGACCATCCGACGATACGTGCCCTTCGGGTAAATGGAAGCAGGCGTTCTCGCGCGCGATGTGCCAGGTCCTGGCTCGCTCTTATGCGGGACGCTCAGATGATGCGATCTGCAAGGGGATTGATTGCAACACACTAGTCAGGGTTTCGCGGACCCGGGCTAGGAGGCGAGACGGCCTCCGTCCTGCGGGAGGAAGAGGCGGAAGATCGTGCCGTGGTGGGCTGGGTTCTGGCTGCTGCGGAGGTGGAGACGGCCGAGATGGCGGTCAATGATTTCTTTGCTGACCCAAAGGCCAAGGCCTGTGCCGCTGGAGCCTTTGGTGGTGAAAAAGGCCTGAAAGAGACTGGCCTGGGTGGCAGGGCTCATGCCGGAGCCGGTGTCGGCGACTGTAAGGACGAGGCCGGAGCGACCGGTGCGCCAGTCAGTGGCCCCGTGACTGCGTAGGAAAAGGTCGCCGGGAATGCCCTGCATGGCATCGAGGGCGTTACCCACGAGGTTGTTGAGAACCTGGCGAATCTCGCCGTCCATGCAGTAGATGGGGTTGGCGAAGCGGTGCTTCTGATGGACGCGGACGGAGCCTTTGAGGCGGCCCTGATAGATGGCCATGACGGTTTCCAGAAGACTGTTGACGGTCACCGTCGAGGGTGCGGAAGCCTGGCGATGGAAGCGCAGGGTCTGGTTGGCGATGGCACCGACCCGGGCGATCTCCCCCTCCGCGGTTTCGAGATAGAACTTGATTTCGGCGAGGTCGGTGCTGGTGCTCGCGAGATAGAGCAGGTTGGTGACAGCTTCCAGCGGGTTGTTGATCTCGTGGGCGATGGAGCTGGCGAGTTTGCCGACGGCGGCGAGCTTTTCGGTCTGACGGAGAGCGGCTTCCGCCTGCTGTCGTTCGGTGATGTCGGTGGCCAGGACGATGAGACCGCGGACGTTGCCTGCGTCATCGATGTCGGGCATGTGCGAGACGCTGAGGGTGCGTTCGCCCTTGAGAGTGGTCACCCGGGTTTCAAATTGCTGGGGCTCGCCGCCGAGCGCGGCCTGGATGTGGCGATGGATGTCGTTGCCAGGAGGGCCGAGGAGCTCCTGGATGGGCCTGCCTTCCAGTTCAGCGACCGGGCGGCCGAACCAGTCCGCATAGGTGCGATTGAGGCGGACATAGCGGCGGTCACGGCCGATGTAGGAGACCAGGGCAGGCAGGGCGTTGGTAATGAGGCGGTACTGCGCCTCGCTTTGGGCAGCACGGGCCTCGCTGGCGACGAGATGGTGATACTGACGCTGGTTCTCCGCTGCGAGAGCAAGGCGCTGCTCCTCGATGAGGTTGCGTTTGTCTTCCACGAGAGCAAGGGAGCGACTGTTGCGGGAGAGCAGCACAGCCTGGGCCGCGATGAGCAAGACAACCAGCGTCGCGAAGGCAAAGGAGGCCTCGATTTGTCCGCTGCGGTAGAGGTGGGCTACGGGAAGGCCGACCAGCAGGGGTAAGAGGCAGGTGCCGACGACGTACCAGGCGCCAAATCGGTGAAAGCGCGCGCCGCGTATCAGGGAGTAGGTGGGCTCGCGGCGCGGTCGGAGAAGGAAATAAGCAACCTGCAGAAAAAGAAAGGTGCACGCCGTGCGGGGGGCCATGGAGCGCAGCATGCGCACCCCGAGCAGAGTGCCGGCGTCGAAAAGATAGCCCACGACGGCTGACATGGAGACCAGGGAGGCCAGGGCAGCGAAGACGGTGGTGAAGGGTGGAGCGTCGAGCGAAAGCAGGGCGAGTGCGGTAAAGAGGCCATCGATCGCGGTGCCGCGGGACATGCGTCCTGGCGGGTCCCCGGCGGCTTCGAGGGGAACGTGAGCGAGCAGTTGGTCGATGCCAAAGCTGCGGTTGGTGGCGTACTCCAGGAGCATTGCGGCAGCGAGAGCGAGTACGCCCAGGCAGAGAACATTTGCCGCTTTGGCGAGGAGCCCGTCGGCCTGTTTGGCCCATACCGCGGCGGCCAGAGACAGAATCATCAGCGCCGTGCTGGGCTTCATGGTGACGGAAGCGTAGAAGGGGCTTACCAGGAAGGGCCGGTGCAGCCACCAGCCGAGCAGGTTGAGTGAGCTGAAGAACGCCACCACTGCGCAGAGCAGCCGAATTTCTCGATGGTAGTTCCACTCGCCGTGTGCAGGCGATGGGAAAGCGGGCCGGACTTCTTCGTACACGCGGAACAACCTCACAGGCGCGCCGGGAAGGCGAGCAGATTCGTGGAGCCTCAAGTCTGCTTGGATGGATTATCTCAGTTTGAAGGGGAGAGGCGCTTTGCGTGCTGCGAAAGCCAACGCGAAAACAGCCCGTTTGCAGGAGGGCAGGATGTAGAATCCGTCTGCTTAGGGTGAAGAAAGCAGGAACGCGTTTGCCAGTCACGATCGATGCGGAACACCGGTTGGGAGCGCCGCGGCGGAGTCGCCGGGCGCTGATTCTTTTGGCGGTGGTTGTGTTGGTGGCAGTGTCTTTTGCGCGGACGTTGCTGACCGACTGGGTGGATCTGCTCTGGTTTGGGTCGCTGGGATATAGCGCGGTGTTCTGGACGACGACGCTTTGGGAAGCGGGTCTGTTCCTGGGCTTTGGGGTACTGACGTTTGGGCTGGTCTATGGAGCGATTGCAGGTTTGAAGCGGGCGCACCATTTCGACCTGCCGGAGACGCAGAGCCTGGTGCTCGGCGGGCAGACGGTGCGGTTGCCGGTGGAGCCGGTGGTGCGTTGGGCGGGGTTGGCGCTGGCGCTGGTGGTCGGGTTCTTCAGCGCAGGGTCGATGGCATCGGAGTGGTCGACGTTTGCGCTGGCGGTGCATGCGCCGGGGGCTGCGGGCGAGGTGACGGATCCGATCTTTGGGCGGTCGTTGAGCTTCTATCTATTTCAGTTGCCAGCGTTGCAGACCACGGTGGAGTGGCTGCTCACGCTGTGCTTTGTGTGGGGCGCGGTGGCAGTGCTGTTTCTGGTGCTGACAGCAGGGTCCAGGGCTCTGCGGAAGGAGTTCCCGGGGGTTGGACCGTCGCCCTGGCGGGGTTTGTCGCTGGTGGTAGCGGTTTCCCTGCTGGTGCTGGCGGTCAACGTGTACCTGGACCGGTTTGACCGGCTGGTGGAGCACCATACGATCTTCGACGGCGTGACCTATACGGACGCGCACGTGATGCTGGGCGGGTTGCTGGTGGTGTGCGCGGCGCTGGTAGTGGGGGCGGTAATTGCGGCGGTGGGGTTTGTTAGAAACCTGGGCGGAGCGCAACTGGTGATGGCCATTGCGCCTGCGGTCGCGTGCTATCTGCTGCTGAGCCTGGTGAGCTGGTATGTGAGCGGGTTTGTGGTGAAGCCGAATGAGCTGGTGCGCGAGACGCCGTACATTGCTCACAATATTGCGGCGACGCGGGCTGCGTTTGGGCTGGACAAGTTCACGCAGCAGGAGTTCCCTGCCGATACGACGATTGCGTCGGCGGATGCGGCCAACAATCAGCCGACGCTGCAGAATATCCGGCTGTGGGACTGGCATGCGCTCCAGGACACGCTGCGGCAGGTGCAGGAGATCCGGACCTATTACGACTTTCCGGACATCGACATTGACCGGTACGGGATCAATGGGCAGGAACGCGAGGTCATGCTGGCGGCGCGGGAGTTGAACGTTGATAAGCTGCCGGTGAGCAGCCGCAACTGGATCAACGAGAAGTTGATCTACACGCATGGGTATGGCGTGACGATGAACACGGTGAACGGGTTTACGCCGGAGGGTCTGCCGACGTTTTTGCTGAGCAATATGCCGGTGCAGAGCTCGCAGGCGGGGATTGGCGTGACGCGGCCGGAGGTGTATTTTGGCCAGCTTACCGACACCGATGTGTATGTGAAGACAAAGCAGCAGGAGTTCGACTATCCGCAAGGGCAGACGAACAACCTGACGACGTATGCGGGCGATGGCGGGATCACGCTGGGCGGGTTTACGCGGCGGGCACTATTGGCTTTGGACCGGGGGGATCTGGGCAAGGTGCCGTTCAGCGACGACATTGGGACGGAGAGCCGGCTGCTGATGCGGCGGAATATTCGGGAGCGGGTGACGACCCTGGCGCCGTTCCTGACGATGGATCAGGATCCGTATATTGTCGTCGGTGATGACGGGCGGTTGATGTGGATGCTGGATGCGTTTACGACGTCGGACAGCTATCCGTATGCGACGCATTACGGGCTTGGTGACGGCACCGTGAACTATATGCGGAACAGCGTCAAGATTGCGATCGACGCGTATAACGGGTCGGTCACGTTCTATGTGTTTGATGACGCGGATCCGATGCTGGCCGCGTACCGGCGGCTGTTGCCTACGTTGTTCCGGGATGGGTCGACGATGCCGGCGGGGTTAAGGGCGCATGTGCGCTATCCGGAGGTGCTGTTCAAGGTGCAGTCGACGGTGTATGGGCTGTATCACATGACAGAGCCGGAGGTCTTCTTTAACCGCGAGGACCTTTGGACGGTCGCTACAGAGTCAAACGGGACCGACAGCCAGGGGAACCAGACGGCGCTGCCGATGGAGCCCAATTATGTGCTGATGAAGCTGCCCGGGGGCACGAAAGAAGAGTTTGTGGAGATCCTTCCCTTTACGCCGGCAAACCGGAATAACCTGATCGGCTGGGTGGCGGGGCGTTGCGATGGGGCGGACTACGGCAAGGCGCTGGTGTATGACTTTCCGAAGACACGCCTGGTGGATGGACCGCAGCAGATTGAGGCGCGGATCGACCAGAATGCGCAACTGTCCGGGCAGTTGACCTTGTGGAATCAGCAGGGATCGCATGTGTTGCGGGGAAGTTTGCTGGTCATCCCGACCGGGCGGGCATTGTTGTATGCCGAGCCGATTTACCTGCAGGCGCAGCAGAGTCCCATGCCGGAGCTGCGGCTGGTGGTGCTGGCGCTGCAGGATAAGCTGGCGTATGGGCCTACATTCGGGGCGGCGCTGGGATCGCTGTTCGGGGGTGAGGGGTCTTCGTTGACGTCCACTGACACCGCGCAAGCTGGGCCGGCAATAAGTGCGCCTAGTGGTGGTACCGCTGCGGCAGCGCCTACGGATGTGCATGGGTTGGTTGCCGAGGCGAGCCAGGCGTTTGACGACTACCAGCGGCTTACCGCGCAGGGGAAATTAGGCGAGGCTGGACAGAAGCTCGAGGAGTTGAAGCGGGTATTGGGTGAGTTGAATGCACGGGGTAAATAGAAAACGGCACGAGCCGGAGCTCGCGCCGTTCGCCGGGCGTGCTGAGTGAGTCGTTACTCGCCGCGGCCGCCGAAACTCCATTGGCGGACGGGACCCACGTCGACGTGGACGAACTCGCTTACAGGGTAGTAGCCAACGCCGCCGCCATGGAGGCTGAGGGCTACGTCGCGGAGGTGGCTCGTCGTAATGCCGGGGATGCGAATATCGATTGCTTTGGCCTGCATGTGTTGCGAGTTCCTGGCGACGCCGGTGACCGCGGACCGGGTGCGGAGAAAGTTGTTGGACCAAGGGGTACGGTAGCCGCAGACGATGTCGATCATGCCATTGGATTTCCCCAGATTCGCGGCGATGGTGTGCAGCAGATCGAACTCGCGCGGGTCGTAATGACTGACGTCCTGCGTGCGATGGTCGCGCAGGAAGTGATTCAGGCTGGCGATGGCGCTGGGTATGTACTCGTTACCGACGCGGTAGACAACATCCAGACTTTCCCCGGTATGGAGGTGGTGCAGGTGCAGCTCATAGCGTGGCGCGGACTGCGGTTGGGCCGCCTCAACGGCGAGGCTGTCGAGCGAAGAGTCGGGCAGCATGGCCGAAGCGAGGTTGGTGCCAGGCTGCGGCAGGAGGCTGCCGGAGACCACGCCCGCGCTCAGGCTGTTCCCTGAGGCTGCCCTATGAGGGGCGAGGTGGCGTGAACGGACTGGACGGTACGCGTGGGAGACGCCTGCAACCAGCAGGACGGCTGCTCCGCTGAGTGTGATCGCGGCATTCCGGGGAACCCCGGGTGCTTTGCATTTGGTTGTGAGGGAGGCAAAGAGACGCGAAGGAAGGGCCCGGGTGAAGCGGGAACGAAGATTCAAAAGGGGAAGCTCCAGGAGTGGGGAGGTTGGTTCTGGATCCGGTTTTGCGTTAGGCAAATGCGTTTCGCCAATCGCCATTCGTCTCCATCCATATTACCGCAGATGGCACCGAAAGTCTGCTCTGGCGTAATGGTACTTCTGGGGGACGTACACTGCAGGTCCACATTCAAGAATGAGCGACGGCCTCAGCTCTCGACGGGTTTGTCGGGCTGGGTGCCGTAGACCTCGGCAACGCGGGCGAGGGTGTCGATTTCGGTGACGGGTTTGTCGTCGCGAACGCGGAGGATGCGAGGGAAGCGGAGGGCAAAGCCGGAGGCGTGGCGGTCCGAACGCATGATGTTATTGAAGGCGACCTCGAGGACGCGGAGGGGTTCAACGGTGCGGAAATGGCCGTGGTCCTCGAGGGTGTGGGCCTTGCACCACTCGGTGAGTTCGGCGATTTCGGCGTCGGTGACGCCCTGGTAGGCCTTACCGAGATTGAGGAGTCCGCCCTCCGGGCCGCGGACGGCAAAGGTGTAGTCGGAGAGGGACTGCGCGCGTTTGCCGCTGCCGAACTCGGCGCCGGTGATGACGACGTCGAGGGTGGCGAGTTCGCGTTTGAGCTTGAGCCAGGCGAGACCGCGGCGGCCGGGGAGGTAGGCGGAGTTCGCGGCTTTGAGCATGACGCCCTCGTTGGCGCGGGCGCGGGCGTCGCGGTAGCCCTGGTCTACGGCTTCAGCGGATTCGACCATTTGAGTATGGGAGAGGAGGAGGCGTTGAATGGGTCGGTCAACGTCGTCCCCTTTTGTCTCGTCTTGCACTCCAGCCCTGAAGAGGTGGCCCTGGTCCAGATCTTTGGGGGCGTCGAGGGTGGAGAACGTCAGGGATTGGAGGCCGGTGGTGACCTGTTCGAGGAGGCCGCGGCGGTCGCGCAGGGGACGGGGTAGCTGGAGGTCACCGGCGGCGAACATGAGGTCGAAGGCCATGAAAACGACGGGGATTTCACGGCGAATGTCATCGCTGACGCGCTTGCGGCCGATGCGCTGGCCGAGGACGGCGAAGGGGAGGGCTTTGCCGGTGTTCGGGTCCCAGCCGAGGATTTCGCCATCCAAAATGAGGCCGCTAGGTGGGGCGTTCACGGCGGCAAAGGCTTCGGCGAGTTCGGGGAAAGCTTCGGTGATGTCCTCACGGGAGCGGCTGTAGACGGCGACGCGGCCGGGTTGGGCGGGGTCGCCACAATGAAGCTGGGCGCGGATGCCGTCGAATTTGTCTTCGAGGAAGGCGTGGATGGTGCCGGGAGCTTCCGTGTCGTTTGAAAGGACTTCAGCAGCTTCGAGGGCGATATCTTCGGCGTACGCGGTTTCGGAGGCTTCCGCTGGGAGGATGGCCGCAGGGTCTTCGGGGTCCCCTTCGTCCTCGGCGGCCTTTTTCTTACGTTTGCGCTTGGCGGGCTTGGGTGCGGGAACCTTCTTCGGCTTGGCGGTAAAGCGTTCCACGGCTTCCTCGGGAGTTTCTACGGGGGAGGCGAGCATGAAGCCGAGGGGGTGAAAGAGGGTCATGCGGGCCTCGGCGAGGGTGCCCTCGAAGGCGCGGACGACGGCGCGCTGGAGGTCGGCCTCGAGCATAACGGCATGGCGAACCGCTTCGACGGAAGCGTTTGCGGCCATGGCGATGCCTTCCTCGATGAGCGATTGTTTTACGCCGATGCGCATGTCGCCGAGCATGAGTTTGAGCAGGTATTTGGCTTCCAGGGCGGTTGCGCGGCGAAGGAGGGTCTCGATTGCCGAGGCGCGGGCGGCAGTGGTGCGGGAAGCGGCCATGGCGTCGAAAGCTTCGGCGACTTCAGTGAGGGTGATGGTGGCGGATGCAGGGGCTTTGCCGTAGGGAGCGACCAGAAGGTCGTAGGCCGCGGCGCCGAGATCGCCGTGGCGGCGATAGGCCGCGGTCATGGCAACATCCGTCGCGCCGGAGACGTTTTTGAGTGCGCGGGAAAGGATGGCGCCGCCGGCATTGAGTTTGCGGGCGTCGGCCTCCGGGAAGGGCTGGCCTGCAAGATAGAGGCAGAAACGGCCGGCTTCTGTGAGGGAGTCAGGCGCCGCGGCGTTACGGGCGAGAGCGCCGGCTGCCTCCGCAATGGCGGCGCGCTTTTTGAGGCGGCTGCCTTCGCCGGCGAGTTCCTCGGCGAGGCGGGCAATTTCTGCGAAGAGCGCCATGCTTTTTCTCCTGAAAGTGACTGCGAATCACGGGAGCCAGGTTCGAAATGCGCAAACCGGGGCCCCCTACTCTTATCGCCGAAGAGGAGTCAGGGGGCAAGGCCCTGGTAAGGAGAAAGAGCTCGAAAGCGGTCCAGCTGCGCCCGGCGTATCGCGACTGCGTAGCCGAAGGCGGCCTTTGTGGCGGGCGACAAGCTCGCGGATGACCCATAGGCCAAGGCCGGTGGCGCTATGGCCCTTGGTGGATAGTAGGCGCCGAAATACGAGACTGCACCTCGCGGGACATGCCGGTCCCGGTAACGAGGAGCGAAGTCCGCTCTCTTGCCTCCATGAGGTGCAACCGAGCAAAGGATGGCGTGCAGCCGCTTCCCGCCACACCTCCACCGATAGTGGGATGAGATTCCTCCCCTGTGGTATCGCCAAAATCTCCCCTGCCCTCCAGGATGGAGGCATCCCCTTCCCGGTCGGCCTCGGCAGCGTGGCTCTGTGTGGTGCCGCTTTTTCGCTGCCTGCTGTCCGGAACGGATACCCAAGGTGGTGTGCGCCGGTGTCCTGGACCAATTTCTCGTCGCGTTGTCGATGGTGGATCAGCGGGGTTGCGATCCTGCTTTGGATCGGCCTGGGCGTCCTAACCATGCGAGGTCAGGTTGCGGGAAAATGCGGGTTGCGTCCGAAAACGGACGGATACATTGGGGAGCCGCGACCTGAGGCGCGTCCGGCGGCAAGCGTGGGAGATGCAACTCTTGCCGGTGCGGTTACAGATCCTTCCGGCGCCCTGGTCCCGGGCGCCAGGGTGCTGCTGAGGGCGAAAGGATCAGGGGAGCAGCGGTCGACAGTCTCCGGCGAGCAGGGTGGCTTTGAGTTCTGCGGACTTGCTCCGGGCGAGTACGTTGTTTCGGTGACAGCGGCTGGGTTTGAGGCGGCTTCCACTTTGGTCGAGGGTCTGGGTGAGGAGGAGCACCGTGAGTTGGCTGGACTTGCCGTAGCGTTGCCAGCCGGGCATGCGGATGCCTCTGTGACGCTGAATGAACGCGAACTGGCAAGCGAGGAATTGCACGCGGCCGAGCAGCAACGCATTGTTGGATTTCCGGATTTTTACACGAGTTTTGTATGGAACGCGACGCCTCTGGATGCCGGGCAGAAGCTTTCCCTGGGGGTACGAGCGACAACGGACCGCATGGCGTTCGTGACGGCGGGGCTGGTGGCGTCAGGGGAGCAGATCCGAGGGACGTTTCCGGGGTACGGCGGCGGGATTGGAGGGTTTGGGAAACGCTATGGGGCGGCGTATGCGGATGGTTTCATCGGCAAGTTTGTTGGGAGTGCCCTGCTTCCTAGCCTGTTTCGGCAGGATCCACGCTACTTCTACATGGGGCCGAACGGGACGGTGAAGCGGCGGGTGTGGCATGCGGTGGTCTCGGCGTTTGCGACGCGCGGGGATAACGGGCGTACGGAGCCGAACTACTCGCACATTCTGGGCAATGCGTCGGCCGGGGCGCTGTCGGCGCTGTACCATCCGGCGGGGGACTCGGCGGGGAAGCTGGCGCTGGACAACGCCTTGCTGGGTTCGCTGGGCGAAGCCGGGGTGAATGTGGTGCGGGAGTTGTTTCTGAAGCGGTTTGTGCGGGGAGGCGACGTGGACGTCAACGGGATGCCCTGAAGCGGTACACTTTCGCGCATGTTCCGGGTTCTGATTGTTTGGTTCAGCTTTTCCGTGTGCGTGCCGATTTTTGCGCAGACGGCGCGCAAGGAGGTGTTTGCGAGCGGGGGACGGCCAATTCAGTATGAGGTGTTCGCGAGTGCGAAGGCGGATGATCCGCTGCTGATCGTTTTGCCGGGGACTGCGGGCCCGGAGTCGCCGTTTTACCGGTCCAAGGCCCAGTTTTACGTAGGGCAGGGGTACACGGTGCTGCTGCTGCATTATTACGACGCCGCCAAGTCGCAGTACCCGGGCGAGGCGACTTATCGGGCCTGGGCGGCTGCTTTGACCGATCTGGTGCGGACGTGCGGGGAAGCGCCGGAGTTGAAAGGGCGGCCGGTGCTCGTGGTCGGGTACTCGCTGGGGGCTTCGGTGGCGTTGGGTGCTGGGTCGCAGGGGTTGCCGGTGCGGGGGATCGCGGAGTGGTATGGGAGCCTGCCGGACCAGTTCTTTTATGCGTATAAGTCGATGCCGCCGCTGCTGATCCTGCATGGAGGGCAGGATGGCAATATTCCGGTGATGAATGCGCAGCAGATGATAAGGCTTTGTGAGATGAAGCACCTGGACTGCACCAGCCACATTTACCCGGAGGAGGGGCATGGCTTCAGCGATGCCGTTTTGCCGGATGCCGAGAAGCGGACGCTGGCGTTCTTTCGGGAACACCGCGACGGGGCGTCAGCGGAGGGGGCGAGTGCGCCGCATCCGTGAGCTTCGCGGTACCATCAAAGGTATTGCCATGCGTGGATGCTCTCAAAAGACGATGCCTGCTGACGGTGCTTGCCGGAGCTACGGCCGCGCGCGCTTTCACTAGCTGCGCCACCTTGCCCTGTGCCCCTTTTTCTCCATTTCTGCAGCATTAGCGTGGGCCTTCTGGCCCTGGATCCTGAGTTCTGCCATGTTTGACCGTTTAGACCAGATTGAAGCGAAATATGAAGACCTTGGCCGTCAGCTTTCCGACCCTGCCCTGCTAGCGGACCAGAAGAAGTTTCAGAGCGTAGCGAAGCAGCACCGCGACCTGGAGCCGACCGTGGATGCGTTTCGACGCTTTCGGCGGCTGAAGGAAGCGATTGCGGAGGCGCGCACGATGGCTGCTGACGCCGATCCGGAGATGAGCGCGATGGCGTCCGAGGAGCTGGCGGAGTTGGAGCCCAGGCTGCCGGACCTGGAAGAAGAGTTGAAGGTGTTGCTGCTGCCGAAAGACCCGAACGATGAGAAGAACATCGTGATCGAGGTGCGCGCGGGTACGGGCGGGGATGAGGCGTCGTTGTTTGCGGCGGAGGTCTTCCGGATGTACCTGCGGTTTGCGGAGCAGCACCGGTGGAAGGTGGAGATCCTGTCGGAGTCGCCGAGCGAGGTGGGTGGGTTGAAGGAAGTGACGGCGATTTTTGAAGGCGACAAGGTGTACTCGCAGATGAAGTATGAGAGCGGGGTGCACCGGGTGCAGCGCGTGCCGGCGACGGAAACGCAGGGGCGGGTGCATACCTCGGCGATTACGGTGGCGGTGCTGCCGGAGGCCGAGGAGGTGGATGTGAAGGTGGAAGCCAAAGATCTTCGTGTGGATACGTTCTGCTCGTCGGGGCCGGGTGGGCAGTCGGTGAATACGACGTATTCGGCGGTGCGGATTACGCATTTGCCGACGAATACGGTGGTGAGCTGCCAGGACGAGAAGTCGCAGATCAAGAATCGGGAAAAGGCGATGCGGGTGCTGCGGTCGCGGCTGTATGAGGTGGAGATGGAGCGGCAGCACCAGTTGCAGGCGGCGGCAAGGAAATCGCAAGTGGGGTCGGGGGACCGGTCGGAGAAGATTCGGACGTATAACTTTCCGCAGAACCGGTTGACGGATCACCGGATCGGGCTGACGAATCATCAGCTGGCGATGGTGATGGAAGGTATGCTGCAGCCGACGGTGGACGCGTTGGTTGCGCATGCTACGGCGGAGCGGCTCAAGGCGCAGGCCGAGGCGGCGTAAGGGTTTGCCTTTGCGCACAGAAGCTATGCGGATTGGGTATTTTGGGGGAAGCTTCGATCCGCCGCACCGGGGGCATCTGGCGGCGGCGCGCGCGGCTCGGGAGCGGTTTGAATTGGACCGCGTTTTGCTCGCGCCGACGGGGCGGCAGCCGTTCAAGGCGGAGGGGGCATGGGCCTCATTCGCGGACCGGCTGCGAATGACCGAGCTGCTGTGCGCGAGGGAAGCGGGGTTGAAGGCAAGCGAGGTGGATGGGCCGATGGCGGATGGTTCGCCGAACTTTACTGTCGATACGTTGCGGCGGTTGGGGGAGCGGATGCCAGCTGGGGCGGAGTTGTTTGCGATTGTGGGTGCAGATGCGTTCTTGGGTATTCCGCAGTGGCGGGGGGTGGAGGCGCTTTTTGCGCTGGCAGAGTGGGTGGTGGTGAGCCGGCCGGGTATTTCGTCCGAGGCGGTGCGTGAGGTTGAGCTGACGCCGGAGCAGCGGGAGCGCACGCATCTTCTGGAGGGAGTGGCGGAGCCTGTCAGTGCGACGGATCTGCGCAGGCGCCTGGAGGCTGGGCTGCCTTGCGAGGATCTCCTGCCGGAGGCGGTGATGCGGTACATCCGGGAACATGGGCTGTACCGGGGCTATAACCCTCCGAGGTCCGTTTAGCGAGGCAGGGGGTGGAAGCTGGGGTGATCCCCCACGGGATTCACCGTCCGTTCGCCTAGTCTTCACCCCAGATTCGCAGGGGACTTGCACACTCGTTGCAGCAGAGCACAAGGAGCCCTTATGCCGCTCAACGTCTATCGCCCGTCGTTGCACGCCAGCTCTCAGCCACGGTCGGAGGTCACCAGTCTGTGGAACGAACCGGAAAGCCCGATGGCGTACCGGAGCGGCGTCAGCCTGCACAGCCATACCAGCATGTCGGAGGAGACTCTGACCTTTGTGCACAAGTTTCTGGCGTTGCTGCCGGGGCTGAAGCACATCTTTGCGCATTATGACCGCAAGAGTAAGAGCAACGGTTTCGAGTTGGACTTTGTGCGGGGCAACTGGCGGCCGCCGCTGGTGCCGGCGATGGCATATGAGCTGGAAGCGAAGCAGATCGAAGGGCAGGGTCTGCAGGCAATGATCTCGATCACGGACCATGACACGATTGCCGCGCCGCAGCTGTTGCGCAACGTTCCGGCATCGCGTGGCATTCCTGTGTCGCTGGAGTGGACGGTGCCGTTCCGCGGTACGGAGTTTCATTTGGGCGTGCACAATTTGCCCTCGGCGGATGCGTACCCGTGGGCGGCGCGGCTGAACGCCTTCACCAACGCTCCCGACGTAGCGGAGTTGCGCGCTGCGTTGCATGAGCTGGATGAGCTGCCTGGGGTGATGACGGTGTTCAATCATCCGCTCTGGGATCTACATAAAATTGGCGCGGCACGTCACAAACGCGAGCTGGTGCAATTCATGGACAGCTTCGGTCGTTGCATCCACGCGCTGGAGCTGAATGGCTTGCGGGATGCGCGTGAAAACCGGGCGGTGGCGCAGCTGGCGCGCGAAACAGGGCAATTGTTGATCTCCGGCGGCGACCGGCACGGCACGGAGCCGAGTGCGTGCGTGAACCTGTCGAGGGCACGCGACTTTCGCGAGTTTGTGGACGAGATCCGCGTGGAGCGGCGCAGCCATGTGCTGTTTATGCCGCAGTACAAGCGGCCGTGGGAGGAGCGGATTCTGCACTCGACGCTGGATGCGGTCACCGACTTTCCGGAATTTCCGCAGGGCTGGCGGCGTTGGGATGACCGGGCTTTTCACCCGGATCGCGAGGGCGCGATGCGGCCGCTGAGTCAGCTTTGGGAGGACGGCGCTCCGCCCCTACCGTTGCAGGCGGCCATTCAGCTGGTGCGCATGGCGCGTAACCAGGCGTTTTCGCGGACATTCCGGGTTGCTTTTCCGAGCCGGGTGAACGCACAAGCTGAGATGGAACTGCTCTAGGCGCTTGTTGAAATAGTACTGATGCACAGCCCTGCACAGGGCTGATTTCGTTTCATGGGTATCCGTGAAGACGAGCTGCTTTACGGGATCTTCAAGAATAAAGACGAGGTTTATCAGGCCGTTATCGCGGACTGGCTGCTCTCGCGGGCAAGCCGCTGCGAAGCACGTTCATACGCTCTCCTTGTCCAGTGTGTCTCTCCTGCACTGGTACAAATCAAGCCCGGCACGCAGTGTGACGCCGGTCCCGCGTTTCGATCGGCAGCAGGTGCCCCTCGGCGGAGAAGATTACCTCGTTGAGCGCTGCGGCCTACCGGCCATAGTGTCGTGCTCGACTGTCGCACGACGCTGTCGCGTCTTCCACTCTAGCTGCGAGTGGGACAAGAATCTATCGGGCTGCCGAGCAATGCTGGATAGCACGCTGAAATCATATAATTCTCCAGATCACGCCTCAGACTTGAAACAGGAAGCGCCTAAATGCAAGCCTCGGTGAGGGATCGTGTGAGAAGGAGAAGTGGTGTCTCTCTTTATAGGGTAGTCATTGCAACGTTGATTCTTTCGGTGTATCCGCGGCTACTCATTGCGCAGAAAGAGCCGTATCAGGGCTGCACAGCTTCAGGTTCTCCCGCGGCGAGGCTACGTGACAGGGGTAGTGCTTTGCTTCAGCAGGGCGTTGCTGCGGAAGCCCTGACTTTGCTCGAGAGCGCCCACCGGCTTTGTTCGGAAGATTTCGCCATCACGCATGATCTCGCTGAGGCGGAGTTTGTAGCGGGGCAACTGCCAGTTGCGGAAAAGCTGGTTGAGGGCCTTCTTGCAAAAAAAGATTCACCCGAGTTGCACAATTTGCTCGGGGGCATCAAGGCGGCCATGAAGGATGCGAAGGGTGCGGCTGCGCAGTATCAGATTGCGACGAAGATGGATCCAGATGAGCAGAACCTTTTCGACTTCGGGACGTCGCTGATGAAGGTCGATTATGGAGCTGCAGAGAAGGTGCTTGCGTTTGGGATAGAACGGTTTCCTAAATCAGTGAAACTGCATGTGGCTCTGGGTATCGCGCTGTATGCGCAGGATCGCTCACTGGAGGGTGCCGAGGCTCTCTGTAAGGCTTCGGCCTTGGATCCCCAAGACGCGCATCCGATGGAGGTTCTCGCGGATACTGAAACCATCCCCAAGTCGCTGCTACCCACAACGGTGCAGGACCTGGCTGCTTTGCATGGGCTTTATCCCTCGAACGGGCTGATCCTCTTCGATCTGACGATGGCTCAGTCTGGGCGCTGGTCCGGCGAACCGGAGGCCACAAAGCCGGAGTTCGTTGCGAGTCTTCAGCAGGCCATCTCGCTCGATCCACATCTGGCCAAGGCTTATATGGCGCTTGCCGCTGTGTATGACGACAGGAAGGATTACCGGCAGGAGATTGCTACGCTGCAGCAGGCCCTTGCGATTGCGCCGAAGCAGGCGCAAACGCATTATCGTCTTGCGTTCGCATACCGTGAGATCGGCGACCAGCAGCACTTTCGTGAGGAGATCGAGCGCTACCATGCGCTGCATACAGAGCAACTCATGGCAAAGTAGGGCTGGGTTCCTTGACTTTCGGGCCAGGGGATTGCAGTCGACTCCGGTTAACTACGCCTTTGCCTTCCAGCACAGCGTAGATCCGGTTCGCGGCGAGATGTGTAAGCGTTTCGCGGCGGCCTGACGGCCATCGGATGTCTACCTTGTCCACGGTGGAAAAGGCGGCAAGACCGAAGTGCGCGCGCAGGTCGTTTTGCGAGAGATAGCTTCCGCCGCTCCGTATTTCGGTCGTCTGCGTAACCGAGCCGGTGTGCACGGCGATCTCTGCCCCGATGGCGGAACGGTTCGACCGAGTGCCTGCCAGCTCGAACTCAATCCAGTAGGTTCCTTGCGTGCCCTCGTTGCGCAGAATGGCAGGTGCGCCATCGATGTTTTCGATAACGGCATCCATGGCCCCGTCATTAAATAGATCGCCGACAGCGAGTCCACGCGCTGCCGAACGTGCGCCGATTGCCGGTCCGGCCTGCCGGGTGCCATCGCAGAAGGTGCTATCCCCTTGGTTCATGGAGAGGATCTTCGGTTCTCGGTACCCGGCGGAACCTGGAAGCGTGTCGGTCTGGGGATAGACGTGGCTATAGACCGTGAGGAGGTCCAGCCAGCCATCGTTGTTGAAGTCCGCAAACGCTGTTCCCCAGCCGAGGAGTGGCACAGAGGCTCCGTTCAGCCCAGACGCTGACGCGACTTCGCTGAACGCCCAGTTTCCATCGTTTCGGTAGAGGGGTTTGACTTCGTCGGAGAAGGTGCTGGTGTGGAGAGATTGTCGGCCAGTATGCAGGTAATCGCCAACGGCGACGCCCATGTTCGCCTGCTCCTTGCCGTCACGATTGTAGGCCACGCCCGCTTGGAGAGCGTCCTCTGTAAACGCGCCGTGCCCGCTGTTGCGGAAAAGGAGGCTAGGTGTGGAGTCGTCCGCTATGAAGAGGCTGGGATGGCCGCTTCCATCGAAGTCAGCCCAGAGCAAGCCAAGGCCGTAATATGCCGGTTGTGCGCTGATGCCCATGGCCGCAGAGGTATCCTCGAAGTGCTCGTTTCCCCGGTTGTGAAACAGAGAGTCCCTGGCGCCTTGCAAGCCATGGGGACCGCACTGCACGGCAACGCCGCGGTAGGTGCATGTGGTTGCGCTGCCGGGCTCGGGCAAATGCGCGAGATCGAGAGTGACATAGCTGGCCACTGCAAGGTCCAGCAGACCATCGCCGTCATAGTCGGCGAACGCGGCGCCGGTAGACCAGCGTTCATTGTTCGCCCCGGCCTTCGCGGTGATATCGGTGAAGGTGCCATCGCCGTTATTGCGATACAGCACACCGCCTTGGAGGCAGGTGATGTAGATGTCGGGCCAGCCGTCGTTGTTGAAGTCACCCACTGCTCCGCCCATGGCTGCGCAGGGGTATCCCACCCCGGCCTTTTCAGTCACATCGGTGAAGGTGCCGTCGTGATTGTTGCGATAGAGCGCGCTGCGCGCCCGTTCGCCTCGTTGCATCATGGCGATCGTGGGGGCGTTGGTGAAGTAGATATCCAGCCAGCCGTCGCCGTCGAAGTCCAGCAGAACAACACCGCCGCTCATCGATTCGGGGATATAGCGCTTGGTTGGGTCGGAGGCGTGCTGAAAGCGGATGCCTGCTTTCTCGGTGATGTCCGTGAAGCGGGGCACGGGGAGTGTGCCGCAGGGTCTTGACGACGCTATCTGAACCGGCTCTTGCGCCGAAGCCGCTGTCTCCTGAACAGAAAGAACACAGACGAGGAGGATGGCTCGCAACAGGCGGCTTCGCGGTCGATAGACTGAGTTCCCGGAGATGTGACCCATGGCTGCGAAGACCAGATTGGAGGTGAAGCTGTTTTGGCTCCCGTTCAGAGGTGAAGGGCTCTCGGTTGTTCAGTCCGCATGCTGTGCGTCCAGGGCGGGAAGCGCAGGCTCAATGTAGACCGGGTGATCGACTGAGCCCAGTTGATCGTAGCCGTCAGCCAGAGCGTCGAAGACGAGGATCTCGTTGGGTCCGCTGTGCAGCCAGGGCCCGGGCAGGTAGAGCGTTGCTTCAGGGCCGACGTCCCACGCCCGGCCGAGCGTGCGACCATTGGCCCACACCATGCCCTGATGAATGCCGGTGGTGTTGAGATATGTATCGGGCAGGGCGTGTTCGTCTGCTGTTGCCATCAACTGTGTCTTGAAGAAGCAGGGACCCGTGCAGGGCTTCTTCGCGTAGTGCAGGCCTGACACATCGCTCATGGGCAAGGAATAGATCTTCCAGTTCATGAGCTCTTTACCGTTGAGTGTCACGCGGGAGGTGATGCCCTTGCGTTCGCCGCGGATCGCTGCCGTGTAATTTACTCTGCCTGTGTTCTCTACAAGAATCTCCAGCTCCTGCGTGCCCGGTACTGCAGGCAACGTCAGGCTGTTTTGTCCGAGACGCCGATCAACGACTCCGACTCGTTTGCGATCGAGGAAAACGACGGCGTAGTCGTGCAGCGCATCCAGGGCCAGTGTCCCTTGCGAGGTTCCCTGCAGCGGGGAGGTGTACAGGATGTAGCCGTAAGCCTGATCGAGGCTCTCCATGCAGAGTGGCCTGGGGGAGCGCACAGGCTGCGGGAGATCGTCCCACAACGAGGCGCTTTCGAGCGCTGGCAGCACGGGATAGGATGTGGCCGCCTCGGCCGCCGGGGGCGCGGGCGTTTGCTCTCCGGTGGACTTGGCGATGAGGTCGCGGAAGGCGAAGAACTTTGGCCGAAGCCCTCCGCGTTCGTCGATCGCGACGTCGTAGTCGTAGCTGGTGGTATCGGGCTCGTAGTTCTTTCCGTCACTGTTGGCTCCGTTCATCCAGCCAAAGCTCGTGCCGCCCTCGGCCATGTAGAGGTTGAAGCTGTAGCCGTGTTGCAGCATCCAGGCGAGGTCCTTCTCCTGCTGCGCGGCCGGGCGTGTCTGATGCGCCTGACCCCAGTGGTCGAACCAGCCGTCCCAGTATTCTCCGCTCATCATGGGGCCGGAGGGCCGTTCTGCCTGCAGCGCCGCGAAGGCGGTCTGCGCCTCGCCCGGACCGAAGTTGACGACCGCAGGCAGGCCCGGGATCGAGCCGTTCTTGAGATACGAGGGGCCGTCCGCGGTGTAAAGATAACCGTCTCCCATGCCGCTGTTCTTCAGCAACGATTCGACGCTCTCCATGTAGGCGTGATCGTTGCCGAAGGCGCCGTATTCGTTCTCCACCTGAACGGCAATGATGGGGCCGCCTTGCGAGAGCATGAACGGGTGCACGACTGTGCCCAGCTGGTGAAACCAGCGGGTCAACGCTGCCGTAAATTGCGGGTCGCGGCTCCGTACCTGCATGCCTGGCGCTTTGAGCAACCAGGCAGGGAACCCGCCAAACTCCCACTCTGCGCAGACGTAGGGGCCCGGACGCAGGATGACATGCAGACCCTCTTCCTGCGCCTCTTTCAGATACTCCGCAAGGTCATTTTGACCGTTGAAGTCGTACACGCCCGGAGACGTCTCGTGGACGTTCCAGAAGACGTAGGTGGTAAGCGTGTTCAAGCCCATGGCCTTCATCTTGCGCATGCGATCGCGCCAGTACGCGCGCGGAACACGGGGGTAGTGCATGGATCCCGCGCGGATCTGAAAGGCCTGGCCATCGAGGAGAAACTGGCCGAATGGCCCTGCGGTGAGGGTATGCCGCGCGGCGGGAACGTTGGCCTGCGCGGGCGGATTGCCGGACGCGAGAGCTACGGAGGGAGCGCCCGCAACCATCGCCGTCAATCCAAGGGCAAGGACTGCCCGTCTCACCTGCTCCATGTGCATCCTGTTAGTCCCCTTCTGACCGCTGGGTATGGTGTACACCCGGAGGGTAGCGCACACCGGATGACGTGCCCGGTCCTCAATAAAAGAGCTTCAGTGCGAACTGACCAATGCGGGCGTTGTTGCGCTCATACGTGATCTGGCTGAAGTTTGCTCCTTCGAAGTTCAGATTGCCCGGCTGACCGAAGCTGTGATCGTTGAAGATGTTGAATGCCTCGGCACGAAACTGGAGCCGGAAGGATTCGGACAGCGCGAACTCCTTGAAGAGAGAGAAGTCTGTGTTGGAGAAGCCCGGGCCGCGTGCCTGGTTCACCGAGCCGCCGAGGGGAGCGAAGTTGGTCTGTCCTATGACTGTTGCGATCGGCGGCTGTGTGAACGCTGCAGCATTGAGCCATTGCGCCGGTCCGCGGTTCCTGGCGTAGAGATCGACTCCGGGAACCGTGTCTGCGAAACAGCCGAAGTCCGAGGTCGTTCCTACGGGGCAGCCTATGGTGAACGGCTGTCCGCTTTGGTGGGTGAAGATGAAGTTGGTTTTCCAGCCGCCGATGAACTGGTCTACAACGCGGTTGTCCTTGCTCAGGAACTGCCTGCCGCGGCCGAAGGGAAGGTCATAGGTTCCGGAGATGTGTGTGACCTGCGCGGTGTCGCTATCGCACAAGCCATAGTCGCCGTTGATGCCGAAGCCGGGTAGCCACTCCGCACGGAACCCGGGGTTGTTGCCGGAGATGGTCCTTTGATCTGTAAGGCATTTCGCGAAGGTGTAGTTTCCGAGCAGGGTAAGACCGAGACTCAGTTGGTGCTGGTAGGTGGCCTGCATCGAATTGTAACTGCTGGAGCCATTTGTGGTCTGGAATTGGGAGTTAGGCGCAAAGTCGGGGAAAGGAATGTGGCCTGGAATCGTGGTGTCGTAGATGCTGGTTCCGGGCGGAAGTATCGCCGTGGGTGAATTGGTGGAGCCGAGACTATCAAGATGGCGACCCGATGTTCCGACGTAGGCAATCTGGACCGAATCGTGGTGGGTGAACTGGTCTTGGACGGCGAGGTTAAAGGTCTCGGTGTAGGGTGTCTGGAAGTTGTACTGGCGACCGAACAGACTCACACCGTTGCCGGGTACATTGACTGGATTTTGAAGGTTCTGTGCGAGAAGTGCGTTCTCAATGGTCGCCGTCGCACCCGTGGGTGTAGTCAGTGGCGTCTGGGAGTTCACCGCGTTGAAGCTGACCGTGTATTCGAAGGGGTAGTTCGTTCCCAGCGTGCCACCGAAGCCGATATTGTCGAGCGCACCATAGGCAATCCCGAAGCCCCCTCGAACAACCAGGTTATCCGTGGCACGAAAAGCAAAGCCGAGGCGCGGCGCAAAATTCAGACTTTGCGCCGTGCCGGTTGCGTTACTGGCCGAGCAGTTAAGCGTGATACTGCTTGACGCGAGCAACTGGTTGAAGGTGGTCGAGCGGGGGACGTTACAGCCCGCGGCCGACATGTATAACGTGCCAGTTGGGCCGTCGCCGCCCTGCGCGATGAAGTTGGCCTGCCGCCCATCCTCTTCAGCATAGGGCGTGTAATGATCCCAGCGGAGTCCGAGGTTGAAGGTCAGTTTGGGCGTAGCCTTCCAGTCATCCTGGAAGAAGGCTCCGATGTAATAGCGGCGATCTTTGACCTCGGCGTAATTGGAACTCCCGTAGGAACTCGCACCGCCCAGGTTGCTTATGCCGTTAGGAACCGTTGCTGCCTGCGGCGTCAGGAGAAAATCCGCAGCACCGTTGTTGCCGGCGTTCTGGTTGGGAATGTCGGAGTACTGCCCGGTGAAGGTGAACGTTCCCTTGGCGTAAGGCGGTTGGATGATGTTTGCGTATATGTCATCAACCTGGCCGCCCATCTTGAAAGCATGCGAGCCGTAAATCTTCGTCACATTATCAAGAATCTCGATGTCCGTAACTGTCTCGAGCGTTGGCTCATAGGCAGCCACGCCTTCTCCCGAGTAACCGTAAATATTAATGTCCGGCAAGCCTCCATTACCGGGGCTCTGGGGTACACCCTGGATTCCATACTGTTGAGGCAAACCGGACTGATTTGCTTCGAAGGGTTCAATATTTTCGATGCTGTGGCCGAAACCAGCGTGGATCTCGTTGGTCAGGGTTGGAGTGAAGATGTGGGTGTATCCCATCGCGATTTCGTACCGGGGGGCAGTGGTATAACCCGCTCCGAAGTTCTGACCGTTCGCGACACCAGGCAACGTGGAGGGGGTCGTTTCCGTGGTGTGGCTTAGATCGAAGACCCCAAACAGGACGTCCTTGGAGCTGAAGTTCTCATCGATGCGGATGTCATATTGGTTGATGGTGTTGTCGAAAGAAGGGAAGGCCCGGTAATTCTCTCGATTGGTTTCGAACCCAGGTGTCGGCAGGGGAAAGAGGTTCATGAGCGCTACTGCATTGGAATCGAGACGGGACGCGGGCAGCTGGTTGAGGTACTGCTCGACCGTGGTGAAATCCGTGATGCCCGCGATACTGCCCTGGGTATAAAAGGGATCGCGCACAACGATGGTGTTTCCGGTTGAATTCGTTAGCTGGCTGACGGGATCTACGGCGTTTGGCCCAACGGTGCGCGTGGTCGCCGGATCCAGAAAGGTGCCCAGAGCGATCTTGCGTCCGAGCGCGTCGACGTGAGGCGCGGAGCCGCCGATGAGACCAATGTAGTCCTGGAAGTTTGTAAAACCACTATTGCGCTGCGCCAAGGTGGGAACATAGGCCGTGATCGGGCTTGGCTCCGCGATGCGCGTGCCCTGGTAATCGAAGAAGAAGAAAGTCTTGTTGCGCCCGTTATAGACCTTCGGAATGAAAACGGGGCCGCCAATGGTGCCGCCGAACTGGTTCTGATGGTAGGCGGGCCTGGTGTAACCCGGCGTTTGTTTGGCGAAGTAGTCGCTGGCGTTGTAGAGGGTGTTGCGGTTGTACTCCCAGAGGTCACCATGAAGACGGTTGGTGCCTGACTTAAGCAGCGCGTTCAGGACGGACCCGGTGGAGTGACCGAACTCCGCACTGAAGTCGCCGGTTTGCAGCTTGAACTCCTGGATGGCATCGGGCGGTGGCGTGAAGGCCGCGTTGGTGCCAAACTGGGTACCTCCATAGATCTCTTCGTTGTTGTCGATGCCGTCCAGGCGGATGTCGTTTTGCCAGAAGTTGATGCCGTTGGTCACGAACAAAGCGCTCCCGGTGGTGCCCCCGGCTGTTGTCGTAACGCCTGCGGAGAGCTGCGCGAGGGAGACCCAATTGCGCCCGGCAAGGGGGAGATCGTTCACCTCCTGCCCGGTGATTGTCTGGCCCAGCGAGGCGTCTTCCGCCTGGAGCAGCGGGGCGGCGGAGGTTACGGTGACGTCGGTGGTTACAGCGCCGGGAGTGAGAGCGACGTCCTGTGTCAGGTTCTGCTGCACATGCGCCACGATGTTGAGTGCGCTATACCTTTCGAATCCCGGGCTCTCCACGGTAAGCGTATAGGTGCCCGGCTTTACCGCTTCGAAGAGATACGTTCCTGACTGTGCCGAGGTGACGTTTTGAACAATGCCGGTGTCGACATTTTTCAGCGCAACACGGGCCCCCGGAACGACGGCTCCCGACGCATCCCGCACGGTGCCCTCCACGCGACCGGTGTCGATCTGTGCCGTGAGGTTGAGATGAAGCGCGAGGACCAGGAGCAGCACGACAAGGCCGGGTAGATGTTTGCGGGCGAAGAAGTGGGTGGACATGAGGTACGTCTCCATTGCGTCGGGTTGAACGAGACAGCTGGGGTTCAGGTCGTAAGTTGAAAGCGGTACAGCCAATCGCCCTGGCACCACTGCGGGTAATTCGTGCCCCAGGCGTTGTTGAAGAGGCTGAAGTGGATGCCGCCGGAGAGATCCGGCTGATCGAGCGTGAAGTTCAGCGGCGTGCGCGTTCCGACGGCGACTACGGGGGCGTCGAGCGTGTGCAGGGCGAGCGTATGGCCCGCGCTGTTGGTGCCCCGGACGACTTCCTGCACGCCATGCATCGCGCGACCGCCGCCAAGCACCACGTCGAGCGGCATGACAGCTTCGTTGACCTTCTCGAGGCTCCAGGCTTTCGCGGAGATGTCAGGTGGCGAGAAGGTTAGCCACATGGCTTCGGGGAGGCGGTTTGCCGTCTTGCCCAGAGTCGTCAAGCGCAGGTCCACGTGCGGCTGGGCGAAGGGGAAGGCGAGCTCGAGGAAGATCTGCGCCGGCCAGGCCACATCTCCCGCCGTGAGCGCATCGGGATCGTCGATGGCGAGTTGAATGCAAACGCGATCGCCGGCAGTCTCTGCAGAGGAGTGACAGGCGAGTATACGCGGATGCCATTCGCGCGCTACCGCCCCGGTCTTAGCGATCTCAGGCTTACCGAAATCGCGGGGCGCCCAATCCGCTTGAATGGTGACATAGCGCTTCAGGAAGTCGGTGTAATTGCCGGCGGAGAGGGTCTGGTAGGTGAAGAGAGCGAGCGCATGGGTGGGCGTGGCCCAATCCTGTCCGGTGCTGCGCTGATGAAGTCGAACAATGGCGCCGGTTGCGGGATCGAAGGCAAGATCGAAGTGCCGGGTCGAGATTGTCGTTGCGGGGTCGTGCGCCGTCATGCCTTCGAGCGAGGGAGCACGCGCCTGCAGCATTTGCAGCTGTGCTCTTGCCGATGTCTGTAGGGGGGTCGGCAGGAACGCTATGCTGTCCTCGACGTCGGCGCGCTTCTCCGCCCAACTCTTCTCCATGACGACATACCCGGGCTGGTTGAGCACCTGCTCGAGGTCGCGCGGACGATAATGATCATTGTCGAGATAGGTCTTGGTGTCAGTCCCCCAGGTGTGCTCCGCCGCCAGCGAGAGACGCCGAAGAAGGTTGCGATCAGTTTGATCCGCGTTGGCGAAGCGGCCGTCGGCAATCCAGCCCTCGCGCATTCTGGCGAGCTCACGATAGCTGGCTACCTTGACCGGATCGCTCGAGCAGCCGTAGATCCATGTATCGCCGATCTCTGCGGTGACCACGGGAAGCCGGTCGCGCACCGGCATCACAGCCGCAGCGACTTCATTCATGTTGGAGGCGCGTACCGCGGCTCCGGGGAACTGAGCGCGCAGGCGAGCGTAGATGGCCGCGATCTCTGCCGGTGTATGCGGTCCGCTGTTGTCGCCGCGCACCTCCACGTCGACAGCGATGCCCGTGCCGGGAATCGTCACAAGGCCGCCATAGTCACGGCGGTGATACATCATGGCGAGCTGGTTGCCGTCAGGATCTTTCCATAGAAAAAGATCGGGTACGTCCGGTGGCGTACTGGCGGCATTGACCCCGATATCCAGCAACTGAACTCCTGCTGCAGAGAGCGGGGCGATGATGCCGCGGGAGTGGCCAGGCACGTCCGTCATCTTCGCGCCAATGGTGCGATGGCCGAAGCGGCGATCCAGGTCCGCCGAGAACCCGAGCGCGCCTTCTATCATCGAACGTGAGATCATCTCCGTCTGCCAGCTGAAGGGAAGAGCGTGCCAGCAGATGTCCCCTGCGGCAATGGCGGCCTCCATCGTGCGGCGGTCCGCTGGGGAAGCCTGCTCCAGGTACTCGTAGACGAGCCAGGAACCGGTGGTCCATATGTAGCGATCGGCGCCGGTCTGACGCATGTGCGCAGCGATCCTCATTGCCGCCGGGAAGTACACGTCGAAGTACCTTCGCATGACCTGTGCCTGGGTCAGGCTGAACCCGACATCAAGGTGGCACTTGGTCACAATCAGAACTGTGCGGACGTTTCTTTCCTGGGGAGCTGCACTCTGTAGTGCATTCAGGCGCGCAGACTTGCCGGCGAGGAGCCCTGAAAGAGCCGCCATCCGCAAGAAGGTGCGTCGCTGCATAGGCTGCCCCCCAAAAGGCGTTGTGGAGAAATTGCAATCTTCGCTTCGGTCGAGAACATTACTCTTTGAAATGATGTATTGTCAATTTATCGATCATTAGCCGTGATTGTTTTAGCATTCAGCAGTCATATACGGTGATTCCAAGTGCCATCTAGAACGCCAAGCCGAGTCGGATATTCTGGATCGCATGAAGACGGACGCGAGTGGTTTGCAGTCGCGACAGGAAATGATCCTGCAGTTGTTACAGTCGTCGGGATCGGTCACGATTGAGAACCTCTGCACCGAGCTGCAGACTTCGATCGCTACGGTTCGGCGCGATCTCCGAGACCTTGAAGAGCGTCGACTTCTTCGTCGCACGCGGGGCGGAGCTGTTCCGATGGGCCCCTTGTTCTATGAGCCCTTCCGGCATGATTCTTCGTTTCAGGACAAGGTAGGGAGCTTTGCTGATGAGAAGCGGCGCATCGCCGGAGCGGCGGCACGGCTCGTCAGTTCCGGCGACACGGTCGCTTTGAGTGGCGGGACAACGACGACGGAGGTGATGCGAACCTTCATCTCGATGCAGAACATCACGGTCATCACAAACACCGTGAACGTCGCCATGGAACTGAGCGCCTGCAAGAACATCGACGTAATCGTGACTGGAGGCATGTTGCGCGGCAACTGGTTCACGCTGGTGGGACCTATCGCGAACATGGCGGCTCGGATGGTGTATGCCGACCTGATGTTTTTAGGGGTGGATGGCATCAGCATTGACTTCGGACTTTCCTGCGAGAACCCTCAGGAGGCCGAATACCTGCGCCTGATGGCGCAGCATGCAAAGCGCAAGGTCGTAGTTACCGATCATTCCAAGCTCGGGATGCAGAGCAAGTGGATGCTCTGTCCCGTGAAGGAGATCAGCACGCTCATCACTGACACCGGAGCGAGCGACGAGCAGATTGCGCCATTTCAGAGCAGAGGCATCGAAGTCATTCTGGTTTAGTGCTCGACGTTATGCTTGACGGGGCCGCACATAGGCTTTGATCGTAGCCGCTCCCGTGGTGGTGTTCCCCGGTGCAATTATGTAGTCGCCGGCGCAGGCCGGCACGATGAAGGTTTCGGCGTAGTGAACAACCAGCGAATCGAAGCTGCCGCCTGGACTACTGACAACCGCTTCGTCGCCTTCCACGAGGTTCAGTACGTTGAGATTACCCTTTGTGCAGTGCTGGACTGGAGCGGTGAACCAGTGACGGCGGGTCTCGAGAAACTGCGTCGCATGCAGACCGGTGCGCTCCTCTCGCCAGCCGTCTCCATGGCCTATCGGCACTGTTTGATCGACCAACTCGCGGCGGACCCAATCGGCTGTGCGGTCCCAACGTATGTTGGCGAGGCCGTGAGTCAGGTGAATGGGTCGGGGATGTCCGTCAAGGCCAGTACGGCCCCAGTCCCAGAGCTTGAAGGTGAAGATGTAGGGTGTGGCGCTGATTTCCAGCACGACATTGCCTTCGCCCGAACAGTGCACCGTGCCGACTGGAATAGAGAAATGGTCGTGCTTCCGGGTTGGCCAGCGAGCGACGAAAAGATCGGCGGAGAACGGCTTGCCGCCCAGGTTCGCCTCCTGCAGCGCGGCACTCATCGCTTCGCGCTCGCCGCTGTGCTCCAGGCCCAGAAACATGGACGAGCCCGGTTCGCAGTGGAGCATGTAGTAGCTCTCATCCTGGGTATACGGCATTCCAAAGTGCTCGCGAATGTAGCTTTCCGTGGGATGAACCTGGAGCGACAGATTGCCGCCGCCAACCGTATCGAGAAAGTCGAAGCGAATGGGGAACTCCGCACCGAAGCGCGCGAGGATATCGGCTCCGAGCAAAGCCGCCGGTTCTTCGTGCACGAGCACGATGGCTGGCAGTTGAAAGCGCCGCTCGCCGAAGCCCAGCAGGACACTGTTCTCCTCAGGTACGCAGTCAAAGCCCCAGGCGTAATTTTGCGGACCGGGGGGAAGGTCGAACTGCTCGCGCATCCATTGCCCGCCCCACGGTCCTGGGTCGAAGAACGGAATCACCCGGAAGGGTTGCCGCACGGTCGAGCGCACAGCAGCACGAAGGGCTTCACCCGGAAGCATCCTGGGTTGTTCTTCCTCCGTCATGTCGAGAAAGAAATCCACGCCGGGATAGATCCTGTGGCGGCATCTGTCCGCCACGCGCCAGTCCAGGAAGAACGCAGTTTTATACAGTTCGCCGGGGCTGGCCTGCGCGTTTTTCAATCCCAGGTTGCCGACCAGGTGCGCGCGCTGGCGCTTCTGGATTTCCCAGCGTCCCAGGTTCGCCGAGAGCAGCAGGTCAGCACCGGGTGCCACGCAACTAGCTCCGGTCCCGAGAACCAGTGTGGTTCCCTGGGCACCTGCGACAAGATCACGTTGTGCCTGCAGCCTGGGTCCGTTGAAGTACGCGTCGATCTTCCATGGAAGCATGAAAGCGAAGACGGGGTCTTCACGAAGTGTGTCGGCGAACTGCGAGCGTAACGCCTCGGGCTCCAGAAAAGCCTCTTCACTTCGAACGATGAGGTTCGGAAACAGACCCGCTGTGAACTCTCTTACGATCCGTTCCCCGTCGATCCCCGGATAAATTTCTACAACGATCACAGCGTCAACACGGCCATGTAGAAATTGCCGCAGTGCGTCGATCACCTCGGCCCACCCCTGGCGGCATGCTGAGGCAGTTTCCGTGATCTGAACCACGGGATGTGTTTCGTAGTTAGGCATGGGCGATCTGCCGGGTGTGTGCGGCTCTCAAGCGTTCCGGATCCTGAAAAAGTGTTTCTCCGCCGATCAGGGCCGCTTCCGGCCCGAGTTGAGCGCGTTCGATGCGGGGCACTCCGCGGCTAGTGCGCCAGACATGATTTTCCACGTAATGGCGTATCGGGTCGAGCAGCGATGCGCCTCGCTCCAGTACACCTCCGCCAAGAAGAACGAGCTCCGGGCCATAAGCGTGCACGAGGCCAACCGTCAGGATGGACCATATCTGCACGCAGTGGTTAAGCACGGAACACGCGACCGCATCGCCGGCGTCGGCGGCTCGAAAAAGTGCTTTGAAGTCCGGCTCGGCTACTTGCGCCATAACGCTCTGCGGGAAGCCGGGAGACCGACGCAACAATTCGGGGAGCGCCGCTGTGGAAGCTTCCGTCTCCGCGCAGCCGATGGCCCCACAAGTACACTTTCGTCCGGCGAAGTTCACGGGCAAGTGTCCTCCGAGGCAGCCTGCCTGCCCTCGCCAGCTGCGCAGGAGCTGGCCGTCGATCATGGCTGCGCCGCCGATCCCTGTACCTAAGGTGACCATCACCACATCCCGCATGCCTTGTCCCGCTCCCGACGCAACCTCACCGAGGAGTGCAAGGCACGCGTCATTTTCCATGCGCAGCGGCAGGCCAAATTCACGCCGTGCCCATCCGTGCAGGTCGAGGTCCGGCGCATCTGTGTATTTGTTCAAAGTAGACAAAATTTCACCGCTGTTGCCGTCCACGACGCCGGGAAAGCCAAGCGCGACGCCAGCCAGTAGGTGAGGCTCTTCCCTGCTCAAGGAGAGGCAGCGATGGCCCATTTCAGCAAGCGTTCCTATCTCCGCATTCAGCGCTCGCGCCGGTGTCAGTCGCCGCTCCTCAGCAAGGATGACACCGTCCCGGACCGCGGCGACCGCCATGTGCGAACCCCCGAGATCGATGGATAAAACGGCCACGCTTTCACCTCAGAGCAGATCGCTCACAACGTTGGATAGCTGCGACACTCATCATCGGCATGATGGGTGCTAAAGTCAAACAAAGTGATCGAATAGATACCTTTCGATCACCTAAGCGATCTCCGATCAGAGACATTGTCCAAAATGCACTTTGGTGGCTCAACGAGTGGTGGCGATCCGGGGCGTGTGCGGATCTCCGCCGTCCTGTTGTTTTCTACTGCAATCGCTGCCTTGGGTGGCCTGCTGTTTGGCTTTGACACAGCGGTGATCGCCGGTACCACGCATGCATTGACCTCGCAATTTCAACTGACGGCCGTCACGTTGGGTGTAACTGTTTCCTGTGCGCTATGGGGCACGGTTGTCGGTGGACTGCTTGCGTTCGTTCCGGCGGACCGTTGGGGAGGGCGCGAAAGCCTGCGGCTAGCGGGGCTGCTGTATTTTGTCTCCGCTTTGGGCTGCGCTTTCGCGTGGAACTGGTACGCCTTTCTCGCCTTCCGGTTCATCGGTGGCCTGGCGATCGGGGGCTGCTCGGTCTTCGCTCCGATGTATATCGCCGAGACCTCTCCGCCGCGAATACGCGGCAAGATGGTCGGCTGCTTTCAACTCAGTATTGTGACGGGCATCCTGTTGGCTTTTGCCTCCAACTTCGTCATCGATTCGCTAGGCCTGCACACTGCGGTCTGGAGGGTCGAATTAGGCGTGGCGGCAATCCCGTCGCTGTGCTTTTGGATCGCCTTGTTTTTCATTCCAAGGAGCCCCTATTGGCTTGTGAAGCATCATCGCCTTCCGGAGGCGCGGGGGGCGCTGCTGACTTTCGGTTTTGCACAGCCGGACGTGGAAGTAGAGCGGATTGAGCGCAGTCTGGGAGAGCTTCCTGAGCGCACTGAGAAGTCAGTCTTCCAGCTCGCATATCGGCGACCCCTCCTGATCGCTCTTGCGCTTGGGCTCTTCAACCAACTCTGCGGAATCAATGCAGTTTTGTACTACGCCAATGAGATCTTTGCGCAGGCTGGCTTCGCGTCCGCCTCGGCCGGGGAACAGGCTGTCGCTGTGGGCGTGACAAACCTGCTCTTTACGGGAGTCGGTATGGCGCTCATTGACCGGCTTGGGCGCAAGCCGCTGCTGCTGATAGGGTCCGTGGGAATGGCCGTTGCTTTGGCAAGCATCTCGGCTATCTTCTATACCGGCCGGCACCATGGATATGTGCTGCCGTCGCTTCTACTTTTTATTGCGTCGTTTGCAGCGTCGCAGGGTGCCGTCATTTGGGTATACCTAAGCGAGATCTTTCCCAACGCTGTGCGCGAAAGCGGCCAAAGCTTCGCGAGCTTCTGGCTATGGCTGCTGACGGCGGTGGTTACCGGCGTGTTTCCCTCTGTTGCCGCGTACTCGAGGACAGCGCCCTTTCTGATCTTTTGCTGTGTTTGTGTTCTGCAGTTCATCGTGGTGCTCCTGTTCTTCCCAGAAACACGCGGCCGCTCGCTGGAATCCTCTTCAGCTCAAATGAATGGATGAACATGGTAGCCGGGTCTCATGCCATTGCGTCATTGCGATCACAGGGAAATCTTTGTGGCTGTTGGTGTATCAGACCGAGGTGTCATCGGTACCTGGCCATACTTGAGAGTATGGGGGTACGGTGGCTGCTTATCCGGTTGCTATCTGCGGCCCTCATTCGGCCGGCGATAGTTGCATACGCGCAAAGTCGAGCAATGAGTCAGGAAATCCGCAAGCGCATCGCCGCGCCGCCGTGTAAGACCACACGGTTCCCCGTGTAGGGTCCGCTATTTGTTTCGGGTGGTTCTCTTTTTAAGCTTAGCGAGTACGTTTCCCGCCCGTTCAATCCGTGAGGCATTCGAAGGACCGG
>CAXUDN010000031.1:26719-35777 GCA_964249715.1 uncultured Acidobacteriaceae bacterium | reverse complement strand
TCCCCTGCGCCTCCACCGCCGCAACGTGCTCCGGGTCCCCCCGCCGATGCAGAATGCCTCCATGTACGGCCGGGTGCAACGTCTTCACCCGCCCTCCCAGCATCTCCGGGAACCCCGTCAACCCCGCCACATCCCGCACCTCCAGCCCCGCCTCCCGCAGCGCCGCCGCCGTCCCGCCGGTCGACACCAACTCCACCCCTAACTCCGCCAAAACTCGCCCAAACTCCACCAACCCGCTCTTGTCCGTAACCGACAACAACGCCCGCCGCACCACCCTCAGATCGCTCATCACCCCAATCCTATAAGCAGACGCGGTCTCCCCTGCTTCCCGAACTCCGCCCTGCGTCGCCTTTTCGCTTGACCGCGCGACGTCCTCGGAGCAAGCTTCCATCAATGGAAAGAGGGCTCACCGATGCGCTGCGCAACCTCACTCTTTCTCCTGCTCGCTTTGGCTTCTGTCGCGTGCACCGCGCACGCCGATGCAATCGACCAGTTCTCTATTACATCGGCCGGCTTGGATATCGAGTTCCCCCTTGCTCCATCCGTCACAGCTGAGAACTCTCTCTTAGTCGGCCAATACGCCGCTCCAACCGCTCCGGGGACGGTGAACGGGGGTCCCTCCACCATCGATGCTCGCTTTATTTTTCCCGGGGCTTGTTCTGCTTGCGACATCATCTTCGTGAGCACGACACCACTGGATCGAAACGCAGGGACCGGAGGCTTATACGAGATCGGTCTACCCGATCTGTATGAATACACCGCCGTAGACCAGAACGACGTCACTCTTTCCTTTATCCCCGGTTCCTATCCATCGGATTACATCGTTCACCCGTACTATGACGTTGTCTCCGCAGCCATCACGGTCACAGCGGAGAACACGGCAGTCACACCCGAACCTCCCACGCTGACCCTGGCTGCGCTCGCGGTTCTCGTCTCCTTGTGCTTCGCTCGCTTCCGGCCCATAGATCCCGGCTGACCTGCTCCGCAGGGATGCAGAGATGCACGACCGCTGCATGGCTCTGCTAGACCCCCCACCCCGCAACCCTGTACCCTGAACCCATGCTTGACCTCGCTTTCGTGCGGGCCAACTTGCCGCTCGTTCAAGACAAACTGCGTCTCCGCGGCACCGACCCTACCCTCCTCCAAAACTTCGCCGCCCTCGACACCGACCGCCGCGCTGCCCTGACCCACGCCCAAACTCTTCAGGCCGAGCGCAACGCGCTCTCCCAGGAGTTCGGCAAGCTCAAGAAAGCCGGCGCCGACAGCACCGCCATCAGCGGGCAATCCGCCGCCCTCAAAAGCCGCACAGAAGCCCTCGAAGCCGCGGCCGCCGAAGCCGACACCAAACTCCGCACCCTTCTCGAAGCCCTCCCCAATCTCCCAGCCGACGATGTCCCCCACGGCACCTCAGAGCACGACAACCAACTGGTCAAAACCTGGGGCGAAACCCGCGCCTTTCCCTTCCCCGCCAGACCCCACTGGGAGATCGGCGAAGCTCTCGGCATCCTCGACTTCGAACGCGCCGCCAAGATCTCCGGCTCCCGCTTCGTCGTCTACGTCGGCGCCGGCGCCCGCCTTGAGCGCGCCCTCGCCAACTTCATGCTCGACCTCCACACCCGCCAGCACGGCTACGTCGAGGTCCTTCCCCCCGCGCTCGTCAACTCCCGCTCCCTCTTCGGCACCGGCAGCCTCCCCAAGTTCGCCGAAGACCTCTTCCACGCTGACGACAAAGGCCCCTATATCCCCGGCCAGCTCCAGGATAACGACCACTGGCTCATCCCCACAGCCGAAGTCCCCCTTACCAACCTCTTCCGCGACGAAACCATCGACCTCGCCGAAGGCGCCATCTCCTTCACCGCCTGCACCCCCTGCTTCCGCTCCGAAGCCGGCACCTACGGCAAAGACATGCGCGGCATGATCCGCCACCACCAGTTCCAAAAGGTAGAGCTCGTCAAATTCACCCGCCCCGAAGACTCCGCCGCTGAGCACGAGGCCCTCACCCGTCACGCCGAATCCGTCCTCGAAGCCCTCAATCTCCCCTACCGCCGCATGCTCCTCTGTACCGGCGACATGGGCTTCAGCTCGGCCAAAACCTACGACCTCGAAGTCTGGCTCCCCGGCCAGAACGCCTATCGCGAAATCAGCTCCTGCTCCAATTTCCGCGATTTCCAGGCCCGCCGCGCCAACATCCGCTACCGCCCCGCCGGCGCGAAAAAAAGCGAGTTCGTCCACACTCTGAACGGCTCCGGCCTCGCCATTGGCCGCACCTACCTCGCCCTCCTCGAAAACTACCAGCAGCCCGACGGCTCAATCCGCATCCCCGAAGCCCTCATCCCCTACATGGCCGGAGAAACTCACATCACCTCGCAATCCTTTGGCCGTCCGTTACCGTCCCACAAGGAGCCGGCCACATGAGTTCCACGGCCCAACCCTCCTCCGTGCCCGCCCCAGCCCAAACCGCGACCAAGCCGTCCGCCAACCCTCTGCGCCTCCTCCGCAGCTATCTCTTCTGGACCTACGAACGCGGCAGCCTGCACTACGACGTGATGGTCACCGTCATCCTTCTTTTCCTCTTCATCGCGCCCCATTTCATCGACTTTCACGACCGCCCCTTCCCCGAGATCCCAAAGCGCTCCAACGAGTTTCTTCTTCGCGACGCCGGCCATTTCGGCGCCATCCGCCGCTTCGTCTTCGAAGTCCGCGCAGAAGACCTCCACAACATCCACTCCGACGCCGACATCCGCACCCAGATTGCCGATCGCGTCGCTCATTTCGCCCCTGACGCTCAGATCGAAGCCGTCACCCCCGTCAAAGATCCCCACGGCCACATCGTCCGCTACGACGCCACAGTGCTCGCCGAACACACCGACCAGGAAACCCCGGAATGAGCCCCATGAGCCCCAAACCGCATCCTCCCCGTATTTCACCATCCAAAGTTTTCCTTCAAAACTCTGTCACGTCGACCGGAGCGCGGAGTGCTAAGTGGAGAGACCTGCGTTTCGCTGGACGCAGAACAACACTCCAGGTCCTTTCAGCCACGTACGCCTTTGCCTTCCTACTCACGCCCCTTCTCCACGCCCAATCCCCCCAATTGACCCAGCTTTTCACCCAGATGGACGCCGCCAGCAAACGGTTCCAATCCGCCACCGCCGACGTACAACGCGACAACTATGAGCGCGTCGTAAAAGAAACCACCACAGAAAAAGGCACGATGTACCTCGAGCGCACCAGGAGCGGCATCGAGTTCGGCGCCACCGTGGCCGAGGCTGGGGCCTCCACCCCCTCCCGCATCGTAGCCTTCGACGGCAACACCCTCCAGATGTACACCCCTGCAGAAAAACAGGTAGACGTCTTCAAATCCGGCGCCAACCAGGGCTCCCTGGAAGGCTATCTCGCGCTCGGGTTCGGCGGAACCAGCCAGGCCCTTCAAAACGCCTGGACCGTCTCCGACGAAGGCCCCGAGACCCTCTCTGACGGCGCCAGGCAAGTCAAAACTGAAAAACTGCTCCTCGTCAGCAAAGATCCCGCCGTCCGCAACACCTTCAAACAGATCACCCTCTGGCTCGACCCCACCCGCGACGTTTCGCTCAAACAACTCTTCGAAACCCCCTCCGGCGACCGCCAAACCGCCCTTTACACCAACATCAAGCTGAACGCCCGCTCCAACAAAACTCCGTACAAGATCCCCAGCGGCAAGGGCATCACCGTCGTCAATCACTGAGCAAATTTTCGCAAGGCGGCATTTACCTACCCCATGGCCTCTTTCAACCCAATGCTCACCAGCAGCCAGTTCATCGGCAAGGCCGTGACGAAACCGCATATCATGGCCACCTGCATCATCAACCAGTAGCCCGGCTCACTCGGATGGAGGTGCGATTGCGGAAAGAGCTTGAAATGCACCAGCGCCATGCAAGCGTACATGCCGATCTGGAAGCTCAGGATAGAAAGCGTGTCAGCTTTGACCGCCGCCCAAATCCCCCCCACAACTGAAAGCTTCCGCATCGGCTTGATCGTAAAGTACTGAAACACCACGCCGAGTAGCCATGCCGCTACAAAATCCCATAAGAAGCTTGCATAAAGCGCGACGCCAAAAAGCGTAGCGCCGGCGAGGTACACGGCAAAGTCCGTAACGATGTCCGCAAGGACGCAACCGGCTCCGCAGTGACTGGCGGCCAGGGCGGTTTGGCTCAGAGTCGGCTCTTGTCTCACGCGCTCGTCCTCTTTGCCGCGATGCTTCGTCATCCCCTCGTGGGCAGTGTTCTGCATAGGTTCACTTGCTGAGTTCCTGCCTTTCGCGAAGTAAGCCCACACCGCGAATACGCTGAAGTACAAAGCAGTCACCGGCCAGACAACGTTCATGATCCCCATCTTCTGCGGATGACGAATCTCGTCGATGACGATGACAAGCGAGGAGGCAAAGGCGAGACCGAGTGAGATCGACGCAATGGTTTGCAGCATGGGTACTTGGATGACAACAGAATGTGAGTGCGCCGGGAGCGGTTAAACGGCAAACGCGCTCACCTCAATCACCGGAGCGTCCGTTCGTCAACGCAGTGATCCCCCACCCGTTAGCCCCAACCGCCGCCAGCAGCACAACGACCGGATAACACTCCAAAACATACCGCGGCTCCGAGTTATCAATCGTCATCAACAGCCCCGACCGTAAAACCACAAATCCCATCATCACCGCCGCGGCAACTCCCCACCCACCCCACCCCATCCGCCGCCACCGCACCAGGCCGGCCACCGCCAACCCCAATAACCCCAAATTCAACAACCCATACCCCCACGCAAATACCGCCGCCCGCGGCCTTACCCGCGTATCCCACCAATTTAAAGGACTATGCCGCCCCATCAACTCCGTCCGAGGCCGCAGCCACATATCCCCGAGCCGCGCCAACGGCAACAACACATAGAACCGCACCGGATTCGTCCTTACCCGCTCCTCCGCCAATTGCGCAAACTCCCCCTCAATCTTCGGCGTAGACGCACTCTCCGCGTTGTACTCGGCATACACCCTAGCCGTATCCGCCCGCTGCGCCGCGCTATCGAACGCCCACGGCGGCAAGTCCCCCATCGACAACAACGACCCGTCATACTCCCAATACACCCGCGCCGTATCCCCCAACCCCACCCCCCAAGTTCGGTACCACCGCGCAAATCCCAGAGGCGCAGCCTCCCCCGGATCGTTCGCATACTTTGGCGCCAACGGCTGGACGACATGGAATACCCGCCAGTTCCGCAAGGTCCACCCGCCCAAACACCCCACCAACAACCCCAAAGCCACCCCCACCCCCGCCCATTCCTGCAACCGGATGGCCCCGCGCTTCGCCTCGCGAAAAGGTGGGGTTGCTCCCGCCCCTGCTGCCCGGGCAGGTAACTCTTTGGCCCTGCTGTCCTGGTTGATACCCCCGCAGGGAACCCGCTGTTGATACTGCCCACCCAGCCCGGCTACCCACCCCATCGCCGGCAACACCGCCGCCGCCAATAACACCCCATCCGGCCGCAACAGAACAGCGCCACATAATCCCAACCCAGTCACCCCCGCAAACCTCAAACCACGCAACCCACTACGCACCGCGCCCACCCACCGCACCAATCCCCAGAACGCTACCACCACACAGAAAATCGACAAGGTCTCCGTCAACGCCGCCGCCGCATAGTTCGCCGTAAAGGGACACAACGCCGCCGTCCACAAACAAATTAAGCCCACCCGCTCCCCAAACATCTGCCTTGCGACGAGCCCCAGCAGCCAGCAACCCACCAAATCCACAATCACCTGTACCCAAACCACGGCCAGGTAGTTCTCCACTCCAAACACCAGAAAACACGCGGCCAAGAACAACGGATACCCCGGCAGTCGGATCAACGTCGCCCTCGCCCGTCCCTCCTCCGTCAGCCCATACACATGCTTCGCCAGCATGTTCTGCGCCAGATCGGCATACACAAGCGTGTCGCCCACAAACCGCGGATGCTTCCACACGAACACTGCCCGCAACACCAACCCTGCCACCAGAGCAGCCACCCAACTCCATCGCATTCGCCCCGTCAGCCGCATCGCTGCATTCTAGCCAACTCCACCCCTCGCCTAGCTCTTCGCAACACGCGCCAACAAGCATCAGCCCTTCGTCCGGGGTCATGTTACTTTCGGGTAGTTCACCTCACCATTTGCATAGCGCAAGATTCTTCCCATGCGCGTCTCTCTTGCAGCCCTCGCCTCCCACCACCAGTCCCGCTCCTACGACATTCCCGTCGCTGTCCAGGTAAAGCCCTCCCGCGGAATGACCGGGGAGCACCACTACACCACCGACAGCTCCAGCCTCCGCCAACTCCTCAAGCGCCAGACCGATCTCTCGGGCCTCACCATCGACCGCTTCATGACCGAACTCCGCGCCAGCTCCACAGCCCGCCTCTCCGGCGTGGAAATGAGTGACAAAACCCTCAAAGAAATCGGCTTCTTCGTCGACTAGTCCTCAAGGAACGCGCCAGACGGAGGGACCGGGTGCCCCATTCACCGCCCGCGGTGGTGAGTGGGTTGCCAGGGCGATTGACTCACCCGCCCCCACCCCCTAGCATCAGCCTTGAGGCGCAGATCCACCCCCTTGAACCCTGACCAGCCCCAAGATCAGTTTCCAGACCAGTCCCCAGACCAGTCCCAGGTACCCACACCACCGCAGGACCCTCACAGGCCCGCCCGGCACCGCTTTCCGAGCAAGCCCCGCACCCCGGGCAAACCCGTCTTTTACGATCCCCAACGCAAACGCTGGAAGCGTCTCCGCCGCATCTTCGACGCACTCGCCCTCGCCGGCGCCGTCATCGGCATCCTCTTCGTCATCGGCCTGCTCAAAATGCGCCCCCTCCGGGCGCTCGACCTCCGCTCGCCCACCAAACGCTATCGCGCGCTGTTCAACCCGCCCGCGCCGGAACTCACCCCCAAAGAAAAGCTCAACCATTCCGTTCACCGCCACTCCGATCTCAAGCCCTCCGACGTCGTCCTGAACCAGGGCGAAGGCCTCCGTGCCGCCTTCTACAATGACGTCGATCCCGCCAGCTACGCCAGCTTCAAACAGCACGTAAAACAGATCGACATCCTCTTTCCCGAGTGGCTCCATGTCCTCGGCAAGGACGGCGGCCTTACCGCCTACACCAGCGACTATCGCCCTTTCCCCGTCGTCGACAGAGCGGGCGTCCACGGCGTCGACCAGGAAAACAAGGTCGTCAAGACCATCACCGCTGCCAAGGAAGACACGGAGATCTTCCCCCTGGTCAACAACTTCGACCCACTCAAAAACGTCTTCTCCGACGCTGTTGGCCCCTTTCTCAGCAGCCCCGCAGCCCGCTCCACCTTTCTCTCCCAAACTGACGCGCTGATGGCCACCAACACTCGCTATCGCGGCCTCATTCTCAGCTTTCAGGAAGTTCCCCCGGCCGCTCTCCCTGCCTACGGCGCCCTCGTCCAGGCCCTCTCCACCGACTTCCACGGTCGCGGCCTCAAGCTCTACATCAGCGTTCCCGTCGGCAACTCCGGCTACGACCTCGCCTTCCTCGCCGCCCATACCGACGGCATCGTCCTCATGAATTTCGGTCAGCATCAGGATTCCACCATCTCCGGCCCCGTAGCCGCCCAGAATTGGTTCGAAGACAACCTTAAAGCCGCCATGAAAGTCGTTCCCCGGCAGAAAATCATTTGCGCGGTCGGCAATTACGGCTATGACTGGACCCTTCCCCTCCCCTCCACACCTCCCTCCCCAACGCGCAGCGCCAATCACGGTCAACGCAAAGCGCCAACGCAAAGCGCCACCCCCGCCCCAGAAACCGTCGAGTCCGCCATCAGCGTCGCCATGATCTCCACCCAGGACGCCTGGCAGCGCGCCTCCGACTCCGAAGCCAAAATCGACCTCGACGACACCTCCCTCAACCCTCACTTCGCCTACGACGACGAAGACGCCCAGCAACGCCACCAGATCTGGTTCCTCGACGCCGTCACCGCCGTCAACCAGATGCGTGTCGCCCGCGCCCTCGGCCTCCAAACTTTCGCTCTCTGGCGTCTTGGCTTTGAAGACGCCTCCGTCTGGCACGTCTGGGACAATCCCCTTGCCCCCAACGTCGTCGGGCAACTCGCCAGTGTCCCCCCTGGCCAGGACGTCGACACCGAAGGCGACGGCGATATCCTCCGCGTCACCGGCCTCCCGCAATACGGCCACCGCTCCGCCGAACTCGACGATGACAAAACCATCCCCCCGCAATACCTCTCCGTCGTCAATGAGACCCTCGACAGCTACCCGCTGCCCTACACCCTCACGCAGTACGGCTACGTCCCCAAAAAGGTCGCCCTCTCCTTCGACGACGGCCCCGACCCCATCTGGACCCCTAAGATCCTCGACGTCCTCAACCGCTACAACGTCAAAGGCACCTTCTTCGAAATCGGCGAAGTCGCCCAGGACAACGTAGGCGTCATGCAGCGGGTCTACCGTGAAGGCCACGAGATCGGCAACCACACCTTCACCCACCCCGACATCTCCGACATCTCCGAGCGCCAGGTCGACCTTCAACTCAACGCCACAGAACGCCTCTTCGCCTCCAAACTAGGCGTCCAGCCCGTCTACTTCCGCCCGCCCTACTCCATCGACCAGGAGCCTGACACCAACGACCAGGCCGCCCCCATTCAGCACATCGAATCCCACGGCTACGTCATCGTCGGCAACAAGATCGACACCGACGACTGGGACGAGCACCCCCGCAAAGCACCCGGGGAGATCGTCGACTCCGTCTTCCACCAGATCGATGAATCCCAGACCAAGACCTGGATGCGCGGCTCGGTCATCCTCATGCACGACGGCGGCGGCGACCGCTCCGCCACCGTAGCCGCCCTCCCCGTCCTTATCCAGGCTCTTCGCGCCCGCGGCTACGAGATCGTCCCTGTCAGTCAACTCATCGGCAAGACCCGCGCCGAGGTTATGCCGCCCCTCACCTCCCAGCAGCGCCGCACCGCCCTGGTCGACTCGGTAGCCTTCTTCTTCATCGCCTTCTTCAACCACATCGTCGTCTTCGTCTTCTT
>CAXUDN010000031.1:0-26619 GCA_964249715.1 uncultured Acidobacteriaceae bacterium | reverse complement strand
GCCACCGAAACCTACGCCAAAGAAATTGCCGAAGGCCGCGTGACAGTCCTCACCAAGCCCAACGGTGGCAAAGCCGAAGCCCTCAACTTCGCCCTTCAATCCATCGACTCATCTGAAGAACCCATCTACATCGGCATCGATGCCGACGGCGTCATCGCCCACGACGCTATCGCCCGCATGATCCCCCACTTCGCCAACCCCCGTATTGGCGCCGTCGCCGGCAATGCCAAAGTCGGCAACCGGGTCAATCTCTGGACGCGCTGGCAGGCCCTCGAATACATCACCTCACAAAACTTCGAGCGCCGCGCCCTGGACCTCTTCGACGTCGTCATGGTCGTCCCCGGAGCCATAGGCGCCTGGCGCACCGCAGCCGTCAAAACCGGCGGAGGCTACGCCCCCGACACCGTAGCCGAAGACGCCGACCTCACCATGAATCTCCTCGAACAGGGCTACGCCGTGGTCTACGAAGACCAGGCCCTCGCCTTCACCGAAGCTCCCGTCGACGCCAACGGTCTCGCCCGCCAGCGCTTCCGCTGGAGCTTCGGCATCCTCCAGGCCATCACCAAGCACAAGGCCGCCATCCGCAACCGCCTCGCCATGGGCCTCTTCGCACTTCCCAACATCCTTATCTTCCAGGTCTTACTCCCGCTGGTAAGCCCCTTAATCGACCTCTTCTTCGTCTTCGGCATCATCCACTACTTCATCGACAAACACTTTCACCCCGAAGCCGCCAACACCGCCGACCTCTACAAGCTCTTAACCTTCTTCCTCACCTTCCTCCTCATCGACTTCGCCGCCAGTGCCCTCGCCTTCCTTCTCGAACGCAAACACCCCGCCAGCAAAGGCGATGCCTGGCTCTTAGTCCACATCTGGATCCAACGTTTCACCTACCGCCAACTCTTTAGCTGGGTCCTGTTCAAGACCGTGAAACGCGCCATTGACGGCAAACCCTTCAACTGGGACAAACTCGAACGCACAGCCCAAATGTCCCGCCAAACCGAACAACTCACCACGTAACTGTTCATTATCTGATTGTCATTTCCGAATGGCTCGCCCAAGATGCAGCCCATCGAAATCGAGCTTCAAGCCTTACGTCGAACACGTCGCCACAACATTCAGAAGTAGCGAGATGAAGTGTAGAGAGCACGCCATACGTTTGGCGGGCCTGCGGCATGCACCTTCCGACAATGCGATGGATTGACGTCGATGTGTTCCGAACCGGCTATCACTTCAAAGTGGTTTGCTGTCGGCCTCTCCTCTTAAGTGGTCACCTGCAAATCCAAGGCTCTGCCGATCACCACGGTTGGGGGCTTCACCAATCCAACGTACTCAAATCCACTCGTAAAGCAATGGAATGACAAAATCAAGGAAGCCGACGCGTTTGTCATCGTGACGCCGGAGTACAACCGGAGCGTCCCGGGTGTGCTCAAGAACGCGATTGATTCGGTGTTTTTCTCATTTCGATTCCGACAAAAGGCCGTCGCCTTTGTGGCCTACAGCTTAGGTCCTACCGCTGGCGCCAGGGCCGTCGAGCACCTTACCCAGATCATGGTAGAAACGGAGACCATTCCGGTGAGAACGCCGACCTTGATTCCGTTTGTCACAGCTGCCTTCGACGATGGTGGTCACCCAGTGAACCCTGGACTGCGCACGAACCTTACCGTCATGCTCGACGACCTCGCGTGGCTCGGCAACGCCTTGCAAGCTGCGCGAGACCAAGGCCAATTACCTCCTGCCGCGCTTCGCATCCGAGCCGCATCGGAACGGTAGCAGCGGTGAGCAGGCCAAAAAACTCCATCATCGCACTGCGTCCGTCGTCTGCGAACGAGGTCCTCAGCGAGTGAGAACCGGCTCCACGGTTTGCCTCAAGCATACCGTCTGGCGGACTGTGCTCTCCGCACGGCCATAGCACAGGCCGATGTAGCGTCTTGCGAACAGTGTTTGCAAAATCCAGGCGTGCTGAGTGCATCGGCAATGGATCACTCACCGAGATGGCGAATGCGTGACTTCGATTTGCTGACCTTAATTTCTAGAAAAGGAGGAACGCCTTTTCGGTACAAATCTAAGAGCGCACGCAGCATAATGCTGTTATGCTGCGCCCTCATATCCCGAAGTTGCTTCTGGCCCTCGTCATAGAGGTGTGCGGTGTACCGTTCCTCGCAGGCCAACAACTTGTGAAGCAACCAACGGTTTGGAGCGGGATCTCCGACCCGTCCTCTTTCGAACGAACGGAGAGCCAGCACTTGGCTGCCTCGCAAGCTGCGGTCGACCATCTACTGCGCGTTTCAGGAAAACGCACGGTGGCTAACACCGTAGCCCCGTATGACGAAGCCTTCGATCAGTTACAGGAGGCGCAGGAGCTCGCCGGTCTCATGCTCTCGGTACATCCGGATGCAGCCTTCCGTGACCGCGCCAGTGCGCTCAAAGCAACGATCGATCAGCGGCTCTCCGAGTTGTCCGTGCAGCCCAGTGTGTACAAAGCACTGAAGGCCGTCGACCTCTCGGCAACAGATCCGGGCACCCGATACTATGTGGCCCGACTCCTCCTGAAATTCCGTCTCGCCGGCGTCGACAAGGACGACGCGACCCGGCAAAAGCTGACGGAACTGCGCACTCGATTGTCGTTGGCCCAGTCCAAATATGAGCGCAACATCGCTGATGGCAATCGAACAATCGAGGTGATAGATCCTCATCAGCTCGATGGACTGCCGCAAGACTACATCGTCAAACACAAACCCGATGCCAGGGGCGTAGTCCATCTCTCCACGCGCTACAACGACTACATGCCGGTGATGACCTTCGCCAGCAGCGACGCTCTGCGCAAGCGTATGGCTGATGCCAGTGGCAAAAAGGCCTACCCGGAGAACGATAAGGTTCTAAGGGAAATGATTCAGGTCCGCTACGACATAGCCGATCTGCTTGGCTTTTCTTCCTGGAGCGACATGAATGCCCAGGACAAGATGATCGGCAGCGGGCCAGCGATCGCCACATTCATCACTTCAGTGGACGCAACCGTGCGGCCGTTCGAGCAGCGGGAGTTCGAACTCCTGCTTGCGGAAAAGCATAAGTCTGACCCACAGGCCACGGAGATCATGGTCTACGAATATCAACGGCTTTTGGAGCTGGTGCGCCGCTCGAAGTATGACTTCAACTCAGAATCTGTGCGTGCCTACTTCCCGTACGATCGTGTCCAGGCAGGAGTTCTTGATACAGCATCTCGGCTCTTTGGCCTTCAGTTTCGCCAGGAAGCGGGAGCACAGGCCTGGGACCCCACGGTCCAGACCTGGGACGTGCTGGAAGGCGGCAAGGCAATCGGGCGATTCTACCTCGACATGCACCCACGAACCGGCAAGTACAACCACAATTTGACAATGACCACAGTGACGGGGCTTCGTGGCAGGCGCCTTCCCGAAGCTGTTCTCGTCTGCAACTTCCCTGCTCCCACCGAAACGGATCCCGGACTCATGCAGTACGACGACGTGGTGACCTTCTTCCATGAGTTTGGCCATCTCATCCATCACATACTCGCTGGCCGGCAGCAGTGGGCGGGTACCAGCGGGATATCCGCAGAGCGGGATTTCAGCGAAGCACCTTCCCAGATGCTTGAGGAATGGATGCACGATCCCACTGTTCTCGCCTCGTTCGCTCGCCACTACAAAACGGGAGAGCCGATACCCGCAGAGATGGTGCGGCGCATGAATCGTGCGTTGGCTTTCGGCAGAGCCACTTGGGTCGCGAATCAAAATGCTTCGGCCGCCCTCTCCTACGACCTTTACAACGGCGACCCAAAGGACCTCGATCCTTATGCGCTTAGCAGAGAAGAGCGGCATCACTACACTCTTTTCGAACCGCCTGCAGATTCTCACGGCGTTGCAAGCTTCATCCATCTCGGCAATTATTCTTCGATGTACTACGTCTACATGTGGGACAAGGTCATCGCCGAGGACCTCTATGCGCAGTTCAACGCGGGCGATCCGTTTTCAGGCGAGGCCCCCGCGCGGTACAGGCACGACGTCCTGGAGCCCGGCGGATCCGAGTCGGCCAACACTGCCGTGAAAACTTTTTTACATCGTCCGGTGACCATGGACGCATTCACAAAGTGGTTAAGCGAAGAGTTCCAGGAGACACCCGGTACTTAGAAGCATTCACTTCTACTTCGGTACCCCTTTGCAGCTTCATGGTGTTTAGATCTGATTTCTGCTTGAGCCATTTCAGCGATCAGTTGGGTCTGTTGGGCGAAAAGTCGTAGGCAGAAGCAAACACACATGGCAGAGTGGGATGTGGGCATGCCGCTCAAATCCGGTCGGGGTTGGCTACTGTACGCGAGCGGGTGGCTGCCCTACGCGGCGAGCTATTTCCTTATCTTCAGGCTACAGCGATCTAGCTATCAACAGGCACTTCTGTACGCTGGACTTAACGTCTTGCCGGCGGCCCTGCTGGGTGTGGGTGTGTTCTGGCTGGCTGGTCTTCTTCGGTGGCCTGGTCTTCGGCGTACGTTCTTTCTAGCCGCTCACTTTATGGGCGCAATTTCTTTCGCTCTGCTTTGGTGGGCTTCGGTCCAGATGCTCATGTCCATGTTGGGCCTTATCGTCACACACCACTGGCGCTTTAATCCATGGGGCATCTATGCCGCGCAATGGCAGGCTTTCAGCGGAATCATGGTCTATGGAACTCTGATCGGCTTCTCCTACATGGTTCAAGCGCAGCAGCGTGCTCAAGTAGAGGAGAGGCTGCGCATGGAATCGGAAGCTCTGCGCGTGCGCTCCGATCTCAGCGTGCTCCGCTCACAGCTTAACCCGCACTTTCTTTTCAATACGCTAAATTCAGTCATTGCTCTCGTCGGAACCGATCCGTTAAAGGCCGAACAAGCGCTGTTGAGCCTTTCCTCCATGCTCCGGTATGCCTTGGCCTCCCACAGTGGCATCGAGGAGTCGGAGGTAACCTTCGAGGAGGAATTGCGCTTCACCGAAGCTTACCTGGCTTTGGAAAAGCTGAGGCTTGGCGACCGGCTTCGCATTGAGCGTTCGATCGACCCAGCTACGCTGGCCTTGGAGTTGCCGTCCCTCACCTTGCAGCCGTTGGTAGAAAACGCCATCAAGCACAGCATCTCAAAACGCCCTGCCGGAGGAACGCTGGCCATCCGTGCCAGTACGCGGAATGGCGATCTAAACATCGACATTTGGGATGACGGCGAGGGCGTGTCTTCTGAGCACCTGGCCACCAGCAGCGGCCTTGGACTAAAGACTGTGAAGCGGCGCGTGGAACTCTATTACGAGAGCCTCGCGAGCATGACTTTCAACTCCACTCCCGAAAGTGGCATGACCGTTTCATTACGCCTGCCGCAGGATGAATCTTTATCACCGAAGCCATGAAGATTCGAGCTTTGATCGTCGAGGACGAACCGTTGGCGGTTGACCGGCTTCGTGCCTGTCTTGCGTATGCCAGCGACCTCGACCTCGTCGGTGAAGCCAGGGACGGAATCTCAGCGGTAGAGATGATTGACCGGTTCAAGCCGGATCTCGTCTTTCTCGATATTCAACTTCCTCTCCTCTCGGGATTCGAAGTACTGCGCTCTGTTCAGCACAACCCGGCCATCATTTTCACAACGGCGCACAATGAGTATGCCGTCCCGGCCTTCGAGTGGGGAGCGTTCGATTATCTGCTCAAACCTTTCGATAAGGAGCGTGTCGCTCTTGCTCTTAGTCGCTTCGGCGAGCGTAGCGGACTGTCCGATGCCGGAGCAGCTCTGGCGGACAGGTTGGATACCACGGAGAGCAAAGGGGCAATCCAACGTTTCTTCGTGAAATCGAAAGGCGTCACCATCCCTATCGATGCAGAGCGTATCATCGCCATCCTTGCCGAGGGGGATTACTGCAGGGTGCATCTGGAACATGAAAGCCATCTCGTTCACCTTCCCTTACGCGAGTTCAAAAATCGGTTAAACCCCCAAACCTTCAGGCGCGTTCACCGCTCCGCATTGATCAACATAGCCAGGGTCATTCGTATTGAGGCTGCAGGTCGTAGAGCCAATGTTTCAATGCAGGGCGGGATGGTTGTCCCGGCGAGCAGGTCAGGTCTGGCACAGCTAAACATCCTGTGTCTTTGAGCCTTGGCGACAGGTTTGGCTCGCTCACAGAAAAGATCTACAGCGAGACGTGGAGCCGCTTAGCTTCGGTGCAGGTCCTCTATGCGCCGCTTTCTTCCGTACCTCCCTCTTGCGTGTTTACTCGTCCCTGCACTTCGAGCGCAGAGCTGTCCCAATACAGGAACTCTCTCGGGTGTCGTCGTCGACGCTACGGGTGCTCTCGTGAGGGACGCCAGTATTGCAGCAGTGGGATCAAATAGGAAGGTTCGAAACACATCAACCGGAGCCGACGGACACTGGATTCTGTTGTGCCTCGCGCCTGGTTCTTACCGGGTTCAGGTGGGCTCACCAGGATTCCAAGTCAAAGAGACTGCGGCATCACACGTACAAATCAACAGGATCACCACACTCACAACGAAACTCCAGGTTGCCTCCGTAACGGAGAGTCTGGAGGTAGACGGAGAAGATCAAGCGGCCCAGTCTGGAGGATCAAATGTTTTGACTGCGACTCAACTTGAGGGTCTAGCGGAAGATCCAGACGATTTTCAGCGGCAACTTCAGGCTTTGGCGGCAGCTTCTGGCGGTATACCAGGCTCAGCCCTCATCACTGTTGACGGTTTTCAAAGTCCATCGATTCTCCCGCCGAAATCGTCGATTGGGGAGGTCCACATCAGTCCGGACATGTTTTCCGCGGAGTACCAGTTCCCACCGTATGCGGGTGGACGAATCGAAGTGTTCACAAAGCCCGGTCAGGACAAGTTTCACGGTGCAATCTTTGCTGCGCTCGGATTGCACATCTGGAACGCCAACGATCCCCTCAGCGTGACTGCGACACCTGCCAGCAAACAGCGGGAAGGATTTGAGCTCAACGGCCCGTTGCTGGGCGAGAAACGGGCTGATTTTGCTCTGGATCTCGATCATCGCAGCATTGATGAGAACGCCGTTGTGAATGCAACCATACTTTCCAGTGCCGGCACGCCTGTCCTCTTCAATCAGACAGCGCCCACCCCGCAAAGACTGTGGCTGGCAAATGCTCGTACCGGATGGCAGCTGGGCACCAAAGACACGTTGACGGTGTCCTTCGCGGCCAGTGACAACGGCACCGAAAACAAGGGCGTGGGAGGGCTAGTACTGCAGGAAGCCGGTGCCTTCGCCCGTGTGTCCGAGTACGATCTCCGGGCCATAAACACGACTTTTCTAACCAAGAGTCTTTTGCATTCGTTCAGAGCTGGTCTGAGTTGGAAGACTACGGCACAAACGCCAGATTCGACTGCACCGCAGGTCGCAGTGGCCGGAGCGTTCACAGGCGGTGGCTCCACCGCAGGTCAGTTAAGCGATACCGAGCGTGACCTGGAGCTCGACGACGAAGTGTACCTGTCGCTGAAGACTCACACGATCAAGGCTGGGGTTCAACTTCTTGGTGCCTCTATTGATGATTCCGACCCAGACACGTTCAACGGAGCGTTCACCTTTGGCGGAGGCTCCGCTCCGGCGCTGGATGGTTCTGCAAGCACCATCACCATTACCGGCTTGGAACAGTATCGCCGAGCCCTCGCCGGACTACCTGGGGGAACTCCTACTACCTACTCCCAGACATCGGGCACCGCCGCAGTCTCCTTGGAACAATGGACGATCGCTGCCTACGCTCAGGACGATTGGAAGGTTAGCTCTCAGATGACGCTCTCCGCCGGGTTGCGCTACTTCGCTCAGACAGCACCAACCGTGATCGGTGCATTCGCCCCTCGGATGGGCATCACTTACGCTTTCGGAAAGAAACAGGGGTGGGTACTCCACGTTCGCACGGGGCTTTTCTCTGCGCCGATCGCCTCATCCCTTAGCCTTGAAACAGTGCGTCTGGACGGACAACTACAGCGGAGTCTCACCGTCTACTCGCCTATGTACAACAACCCGTTAGAACCTGCCGGCACACCTCCCATCGAACAGCAACGGAGATTCTCCGATGGGATTGGTATTACGCCCTCTTCACAGTCACAGTTGGGTGTGGAGCATGCTTTTTTTAAGAGCTGGTCCGTGAACGCCAATGCTTACTACACCGCTTCTTGGGGCGTTTTAAGATCTTTCAACGCCAATGCTCCTATTCTCTCCTCGGCTTCTGGAGAAGACCCTACCGCCGCGCCACGCCCTATCACCCCGAATCTGAACCTCTTCGAGTACGGCAGAACTGGAAGGTTTGCAGGCCCGTTCGCCTTTCTGGGCGTCAATCACTTTGCGCAGCGTTTCAGTCTGATCTCAGGCTACCTGTATAACGGCTTCCGAACGAACGCCGAAAACGCAAACATCTTCCCCCAAAGCACCTACAAAGAGAGCCGCGACTGGGCACGCCCAACAGGATCTCCTACACACAACCTCTTCGCTGTGATCATCTACTCTCTTCCTTTGAAAATCGGCAGCACGACAAATCTGTCGGTTTCTAGCGGCGCACCGTACGACGTGACGACCGGTTTCGACAACAACGGTGATGGCGTGTTCAACGACCGTCCTTCGTTGGTGACATCTTCGGGAACTGGTGTCTACGCGACACGTTTTGGACTGCTATCCACGAACCCCAGTAACGGCAACCTCCAACGGAACATCGGGACAATGCCAGCCACGGTTCACCTCGATCTATCGCTGAACCGGACCTTCACTCTTAAAGAGAAGCGCGGCTCAGTGCTCCATCAACAGACTCTCCGCTTCGACGCGCGGTCCGCCAATCTCCTGAATCATGCGAACTACACCGCCGTCGATGGGATTGTCGGCACACCGCAATTTACCCAACCCACGACTGCCGACTTTGGCAGACGCATTGAATTTGGCGCTCGCATCGGTTTTTAACTTCAACTTGCTTTCCGGAGATAGTCCCCAAAAACGCCATTTCGTTTCTGCCCGCCTTGTACTTCTAAGAACATTTCTAAGAGCCCCAATGGCCACCTGCTGGGCCGGAACTGCTCTTCGCCGGATCGCTCAACTTGATCGCCGCCAACCCACCCGCCAACAGCATCCCAATCCAAACCAAAGCTCGCCAAACCGCAGCCTCCCTTGCGTCCTCTCCTGACAAACCGGCGAGCCCATCTTCACAAAAGGTCCAGACATCTTGTCTGACGGAAGAGCCGCTTTCTTCCGCTGAAGTTCAGCGCGGCACCAACCCATAGAGGCGCACCCTTCCCCCACGGCAGTACCCTAACAACATGGACCGCATCTATCTCGACGCCAACGCCACCACCCCCGTGCTGCCCGAGGTCCTCGCCGCCCTAACCCCCTTTTTCACCGAACGCTTCGGAAACCCCAGCTCCGCCCACCGCGGCGGCCAGACCACCCGCGCCGCCGTCGAACGCGCCCGCACCCAACTCGCCGCACTCCTCGACTGCGCCGCAAAAGAGGTCATCTTCACCTCCGGAGGCACCGAAGGCGACAACCTCGCCCTCACCGGCATTCTCCAGCCCTATCTGGACCGCCGCGAGCCCGTGCACCTCATCACCTCGTCGATCGAGCACCACGCCGTCCTCCATGCCGCCGAAGCCCTCGAATGCCGCGGGGTCGAAGTCACCTATCTGAGCCCGGACAACAACGGCCTTCTCTCCCCCGCCAACCTTGAGGAAGCGCTCCAACCTCACACCCGCCTCGTCAGCCTCATGCTCGCCAATAATGAAACCGGGGTCATCCAACCCATCGGCAAGCTCGCCCGCGTGACCAAGGCCCACGGGGCCCTCTTTCACACGGACGCCGTCCAGGCCGCCGGCAAACTCCCGCTCGACCTCGCGGGCGAGTTCAGAAGTGTCGACCTTCTCACCCTTTCCGGCCATAAAATGTACGCCCCCCAAGGCACCGGCGCTCTCTTTGTTCGCACTGGCACACAAGTCACCCCACTCTTCCACGGCGGCCCCCACGAGCGCCAGCGCCGCGCCGGCACGGAGAACGTCCCCGGCATCGTCGGCCTCGGGGCAGCCGCGATCCTCGCCCGCACCTGGCTCGAAAACGGCGGTTCCCAACACATCCAAACACTCCGCAACCGGCTCGAAACGGGACTCTGCACCGACATTCCCGGAACTCACATCAACGCCGCCCACGCTCCCCGCATGGCCAACACCACCAATCTCCGCATCGACGGCATCGACGCCGAACGCCTCCTCATCGCTCTAGACCTTCAAGGCATCAGCGCCAGCTTCGGCGCCGCCTGTCAATCCGGCGCCACCGAGCCCTCCCATGTCCTCCTCGCCATGGGGCTCACCCCCACCCAGGCCCGCGCCAGCCTCCGCCTCTCCCTCTCCCGCCTCACCACCGAAGCCGAAATCGACCGCGCCCTCGAGATCATCCCCCTCGCCGTCTCCCGCCTCCGCACCCTTTAAAGCAAAAGGGCTACCTCAACGGGTAGCCTCTTTGCTTTGTCTTTCGTGTTTGTCAGCCCCGAAGGGATTTTGCCGTTTGCATCGGACCGAAACGATTAGCCCTACAAATACCAGGGAATGTTCACCACAATAATCCGCTGATTGCCCCGCAGCAGCAGCAACAACTTCAACAACTGCACCCGCTGATTATGGAGCAAATTCTCCCACCAGTGCCGCACCACCAGCTCCGGCAGAAGCACCGCTACCTTTCGCCCCGGATTGTCGTCCTCCAACTGCAGGATGTAATCCATCAACGGCCCCAGGATCGTCCGAAAGTTACTGCAGACTGTCACAAGTTCCGGCTCCGCCATCCCTTCATGATCGCGTATGGGTTTCATGACCATTCGCTCCCACACATCGCGGTCCAGCGGCTCGGAGTCACTCTCCACATTCACCACCTTCACCTCGTGGCTCATCACCAGCGCAAACCGTAAGGCTTTCTCGCTGATCTTGTCCCACCGCGCCACGGGCACCACCACGATCGGCTCTTCCAGGTTCGTCAGCCGTAGGGGCGAGGGGTCCGCCGTCTCCACATGCACACGCGAGTAATGCCGCTTCACGCTATACATCGTCAGGATGATACCCGGGACCAGCAGCACGGTGATCCACGCCCCGGAGGTGAACTTCGTCACCAGAACGATCACCAGCGTGATCCCGGTAGCCACCGCTCCCAACCCGTTCAGGAAGAGCTTCACCTGCCAGTGCCGCTGGTCCTTGCTCTTCAACCAGTGCTTCACCATGCCGGCCTGGCTCAACGTAAACGCCAGAAATGCCCCGATCGCATACAGCGGAATTAACCGGTCCGTTACGCCGTCAAACATGATCAGAATCAGCGCCGTGAACCCAGTCAGCGCATAGATCCCGTGTGAAAACAGCAAACGCCGCCCGCGCAGAATGAACACATGCGGCAGGAAGTCCTTCAGCGCAATCGCACGCGCCATACGTGGAAAATCCGCAAACGCCGTGTTCGCGCTAAAGCTCAACGCCGCCAGCACACTGCCCATCGTAAGGAAGTAGAACCAGCCACGCCCAAACACCGCGGCTACCTGAATCGACAGCACGCTCTGGTACTGCGCGTCGTTCGGATCCATTGCTGTAATGCGGTACGCCTTCGCCACATACGCCAATCCCGCCAGCAGCATGATCAAGATGGCAATGATTACCGTAAGCGCCTGATTCGCTTTATGCGCTCGTGGCTCCCTGAACGCGGTCACGCCATTCGACACCGCCTCCACACCGGTCATGGCCGCGCAACCATTGGAAAAGGCTTTCAGCAGCAGCCACACCAGTGCCAATCCAGCCAAATGCTCCGTCGTCATGGCCGGCGGAGGCACCGGCGCAATCGCGACCGGCGATCCGTGCGTCACCAACGCTCGAAACAACCCCGTTATGATCGTCACCGCCAGCGTACCCACAAAAAGAAACGTGGGCAGCATAAACACCACGCCCGTTTCCTTCACGCCGCGCAAATTTACTACCACGATGATGGCCAGAATCAGCAAACACAGCGCCAACTGATGAGGATGTAAAGACGGAAATGCGCTCACCAGTGCCGTCACACCTGCCGAGATACCCACTGCCGCCGTCAGGATGTAATCGATCATCAGCGCAGCCGCTGCCAGCAGACCCGCCCCATCCCCCAGGTTCTCGCTGGCTACCGTGAACGAACCGCCACCCGTCGGGTAGGCCTCAATCGTCTGCCGGTAACTGAAATACAGGATCGTCAGCAGGATAAGAATTGCCGTAAAGATCGGAATCAGGTGCTGCTGCACCCCGATTAGCCCCAACGGAATCAGTAGCGCCATCGCCGCTTCCGGCCCATACGCCGCGCTTGTCAGTCCATCCAGCCCGAATATCGGTATTCCCGCTGCTACCCCGATATGCTCGTGCGCTGCATCGCTGGTCCGAAGTGGCTTCCCAAAAAGTACGTCAAAGAGAGACATAGCGTCTTTTTCTGTCCTGGGGCGCACCAAAAAGTCGCACCGTGAACTATCCTAACGTGCCTTGTAAAGAGCACCTAAGCGAGTCGTAAAGAAACCGAAAGAATTCCGTTCACCAAGGTTGCCCTACAACCCCCTCACCGCAAATGCGGCGCGCCATGCCGAAACGTACCCGGCGGGCACAACGACCGTCGCACCGGCGGCGCCGTCATATCCCTTTTTCCACCCCCTGCAAAAATCGCGTCCTTCTGCGAAATCAGGTAATCCGCCGTGCGCGCCGCCAGCGCCTGGATCGTCAGCCCCGGATTCGCCGATCCCTGCGTCGGCATCACGCTGCCGTCCATCACAAAGAGATTCTCCACATCCCACGTCCGCCCGAACTTGTCACAGATGCCATCTTCCGCCCGCGCACTCATCCGCGCTCCACCCACCAAGTGCGCATACCGTGCCTCTTGGATCACCTCGCGGGCCCCCGCCGCCCACATCACCTCCATCGTCTTGTTCTTCCCAAACTCAATCAGCTTCTTGTCGTTTTCATGCAGATTGAACGTGACCTGCGCTACTGGCAGCCCAAACCGGTCTTTCGCATCGTGCCGCCCGTCCTTGCCGTCCGCCAGCTCCACCTTGTTATCCGCCCAGGGCAGGATCTCCCCCAGCAATCCCAGCGGCGCCCAGTGGTTGTACTCCATCATGTTCCGCCGCATGCCCCAGCCCCACGCGCCCTTGGCCGCCGCTAACTGCTTCGCAAACGCCACCGGCAACGGCCCTACCGTCTGGATCGCAAACCCACGCGCAAAATCGCGTTTCGGATCCGTCTCGTAAAACTCTTCCGTCAACGCATGCGCCGGTGGAGCCTTGTACATCCGCACCAACTCCTCAAACCGACCCAGAATCACGTTCCCCGCCTGCGCCATCAGGTACTTCCCCAACGTCCCCGAAGAATTCGCCAAACCGTTCTCATGCCCCGGGCACGCCGAATTCAACAACAACCGCGGCGTCTCAATCGCGTACCCACAGACAATCACGGCCTTCGCCCGCTGAAAATGCTCGTTCCCTTCCTCATCGAGGTAAACCACCCCATCCGCCCGTCCTTCCTTGCCCATCGACACGCGCGACACCATGGAGTAGTCCCGAATCTCCGCCCCATTCTCCAAAGCATCCGGCACATGTGTAATCAAGGTCGATGCTTTCGCCCCGACCTTGCACCCCTGAATACAAAACCCCCGATAAATGCAATGTGGCCGGTCCCCATGGGACGCTGACAGGATGGCCACCGGCCCCCCGGCACTTACAGGGATGCCCAGCGCCGTACAACCCTTGATCAACACATCGCCCACAGCTCCCATCGGGTGCGGCGCATATGGATGCCCATGCGGCTTGCCCCACGGATAGTACGCAGGCCCCGCCACCGGCATCTCCTGCTCCAGCAGTTCGTAATAAGGCTCAATATCCGCATAGTCGATCGGCCAATCAGCCCCGACGCCATCCTGCGTATACACCTCAAAATCGGAAGGGTGAAACCGCGGCACAAAGCTGGCCCAGTGCACACTTCCCCCACCCACCCCCTTGCCGCTGTTATTCGATCCCAGCGCCAACGGATTCGCCCCACCCGTAATGCGCAAATCATTCCAATACAGCTGGTGCGACCCCTCTTCGTCACTCACCCACTGCCGCTCCGTGTCCCAGAACGGCCCCGCTTCAAACCCAACCACTTTGAACCCCGCCCGTGCCAGCCGCTGCAGCAACACACCGCCCGCTGACCCGACGCCCACGATCGCAAAATCAACGGCTTCATTGTCCTTAAACTTGCGCGGCGGCACCTTGATCTTCTGCATGGGCCCAAGCCACTTCAAATCATCCTTGGGTCCCTTAAACGCTCCACCGATAGGTGACGTACCCGCCCCATCACTCCCGCCAAAATCAAACAAACTCAATGCGTACCCCCTTCATCCCCCGACTGATGCCCCTTGCCTGACCCATGCAGCTCTTCCACGCTCGAGATCGTATCCACCGGCGCAGTCCACGCATATCGCTGCTCCCCAACCTCCCACGGCTCCGCCTCACCATCCTCCAGGCGCATATACCCGCGCGGATACGCCGGCCCTCCGAACCCCACCTCATCCCAGGCCCAGGGGTGCGCGTAGTAGACCGAAACCACATCCCCCACCAGCATCGTCCAGAAGCGGTCGATATTCATCTTCGCCCACTCCTCCCGAGCCTCCGCCGGCTCTGCATCATGCACCGACTTCAACATCTTCTCCTGATCCAGAATCGACAGCTCCTCAAACCGGCATCCCCGAAGCTTCTGCGCCATGATCCCGAAAGCCCGCACCCCAATCCGGTAGGCCTCCGTATCGTCCGGCATGTCCTCGTACCTGTATCCATCTAGCTTTCCGGTAAACAACCGTGCATCGATTCCGGGCAACAACGGAATGCGCCTCTCCGGCGTCCTGTCATCCTGCGGCAGGATACGGTCGGCAATCGCCTCCATCGTCAGCGCCTCGTCCGCCGTAAAAAATCGTATCGGAGGCACCTTATCCACCCGCTCCAACACCACCCTCCGCGTCTCCGCGTCCCAATACTTCTGCTGGCTCAACGTACTGAACCCCGGGTAATACCCAGGCTGCTTCCGCTGCCCCAGCACCGCTCCTGTCTCCGGATCTGTCAGAGGCTTCTTGTCCGCATCACCAGCCATACTTAAGCCCTTTCCCGCCGCATGAGGTACGCCATCATCCCCAACAATCCGGCTGCCGCAAACAACATCGGCGCAAAGATCGGCGGCCCATAGAGTGTGTTGTAAAACGGCTTCTTTAACCCCCCAGGCCGCCGAAGTATGCCACGCAGGTGATAGAACGTGCCGACCACCCCATTCACCATCGCCGCAGCCGCTACCACCGGCAACACCGTATTTGCCGCGCGCTTATCCTTCATCGCCCAAAGCGCCGCGCCCGCCAGCATCGGCGACATCACAATCGGCGACCACTGCACCTTGAACTTGAAATTGTCCTTGTAGTGCGAGTACCAACTCTCCCCACCGACTGCCAATGCTCCGACCGCCGTCACCACACAAAGGTGCTTCTGGAAGCGCCCGACGCGGATGTCCTCCCGGAAATCAGGCTTCCGCAGTCGAGTACCCATCTCAATCACCTTGGATCGGGCGCCGTAGTCCTCCTCCCGCTGCAGGTACGACGCGATCACGCCAAGGTAGGCCGCCGTCCCAAACAGCAAAGGCGCAAACAAAGGCGGCCCCATCACGATGTTGTAGACCGGCAACCGCCATCCGCCCGGCTTGCGCGCCACACCCCGGATGTGAAACCCAAAGCCCACTACGCCGTCCACCAGCGTCGCGTAACTGATCCACCGCATCCACGTCGTCGCCGCGGTCCTGCTGAAAAACCCCGCCCCGGCCGCGCCGGTCAGCGCAACGGACAGCAGCACAGGTGTATACATCACCGGGTTCGAGTAGCTTCCCCGGTAATGCTCATACCCCACCTCCAGCGCACTCACCGCGCTCGACCCCGCAACCATCAACGCCATCGACCGCTGAAAGGCTCCCGCCTGCACGTACTTCAGCGCAAGCTCCGTAAAGCCCCGCACCGGCTCCGGCAAAGCCGCCGCCAAAGCCTTCGGCGATGTATCCGGCCAGGCCAGAGCACTCATCGCCAACCCGCCTTCCATTTCGCAGCCGCTTCGAAAATGCTGTCCTCTCGACCGGAGTCCTTGCGCAGCAAGGATGCACTGGACGGACCCGCTTTTTGAGCCACCCACGACCCCCAACCCCCAAAATCAAACATCATCCCGAAACCGTTCCGCATCCGCCTCCTTAAACTCCAACCCCATCCCACTCCGCGACAAATCCGGCCGCATTTCCCCATTTACCGGCTCGCAAAATCCGTCAAACAACATCCGCTCAATTCGCGCATGATCATGAAAAAATTCCACGTGGCGCAGCGCCCGCGCCGCGCAACCCAAATGCATATGGATACTAGGACCGCAATGCGCCGACAAAGGTAACGGCATTGCATCCGCCATTGCCACCGCATCCATAAACCCCGTCACCCCACCGCACCGCGTCGCATCGGCCTGGATCACATCCACCGCCCCCGCCTCCATCATGCGCCCGAGATACATCGAGTCCCATCCATACTCCCCCGCCGCGACTTCCATTCCAGCCGGTCCCTGATCCCGAATCAGTCGCAACCCAGCCAGATCATCCGAGCTCACCGGCTCTTCAAACCAGACCACATCAAAATGGTCCCGAAACAAAAACGCGAAATCCAAAGCCTGCTTTCGCGAATATGCTCCGTTTGCATCCACAAACAGCTCTGCCTCCTCCCCGATCGCGTCCCGCGCCACCCCAACCCGCCGCGCGTCGTCCTCCGGGTGTGTACCAATCTTCATCTTCACCCGCGGTATTCCTTGCTCTATCCACCCGCCCAGCTGCGCACTCAACTGCGCGTCGTCGTACGTCGTGAAACCGCCCGACCCATAGACCGGCGCACCCTCACGCACCATCCCCAACAACCCGCACAAAGGCTGCCCCAGGATCTTCGCCTTCAGATCCCAAAGCGCCATATCCACGGCCGACAACGCCGTAGCACCAATCCCCTCCCGCCCATAATTCCGCTGCGCCTCGCGCATCGACCAGAAACACCCATTCGTGTTCATCGCCGAGCGCCCCACAACGTGCTTCGCCATCAACTCCCGAGCTACATCTGCCGAAGCCTTATGCGCATAGCTATACCCAATCCCGCGCTGTCCCCCAGCCTCCACGTGCACAACGACCATCGTCGTCGACGACCATGCAAACGTCCCGTCCGCCTCCGGCGCGTCCGTCGGAATCGTGTAGGCCATGGCCTTGCCGCGCGTCACCTTCACATCCACACTCATATCGTTCGCTCGGCCCCTCACCAGATTGAAAGGGGGCGACTCGCGAGTGAGCCGCCCCGAGCGAACCTAGACCACCTGCCGCACTGTGTCACTCGCCGCCGTCAGCGCGATTCGTATCCGATGCGGTTCGCCCCGCAGCAACGCCTCGGTAAACTTCACCGCTTGCTTGCCTGTGATCTTCGACGGCAACATCGCCGTATACGGATCCACCACAGCCTCGATAATCACCGGCCCCGGCATGGACAGCGCTTGCTTGAACTGCTCACTCGCCGTATTTGGATCCTCAATCCTCACACCCTCCGCCCCCATGGCTTTCGCAAAAGCCACAAAGTCGACCGGAAAGAGATCGCACTGGTATTCAGGGTTCCCCTCGAACACCATCTGCTCCCACTTGATCTGCCCCAGCGTGTTGTTCTTGATGATCACAAATTTGATCGGTAGCTTGTACGCCACAGCCGTAATGAATTCGCCCATCAACATCGTGAACCCGCCATCGCCTACAACCGCGATAACCTGCCGGTCAGGGAAGGCTACCTGTGCGCCGATCGCATACGGCATGCCGCACGCCATCGTCGCCAGGTTGCCGGAGCAGGAGTGCATCTGCCCCTTCTTCGCCTTCATATACCGCGCCCACACCGTCGTATTCGTCCCCGAATCCGAAACAATGATCGCGTTCTCTTCCGTAAAGGGACTCATCTGCCAGCCCACCACCTGCGGCTTCATGGGCTTGGACATCACGGTGCCTTCCTTTTCAATCCGATCGGACCAGGTCTTCATCTCCTTCTGCGCCCGCTCCAGGAATCGCCGGTACCCGTTCCGCTTCAGCAAAGGCAGCAGCGCCGCAATCGACTTCTTCGAGTCCCCAACCAACCCGACCTCAACCGGAGCCCGCAACCCAATTCGTTGCGCATTCGAATCGATCTGTACCACCCGGCAGTCGCCCGGCTTCGGCATGTACTCCATGTACGGGTACGAGGTCCCGATCATGATCAGCGTGTCGCAGTTCTCCAGCACATCCTGCGAGGGCTCCGTGCCCAGCAACCCAATGCCACCCGTCGTATAGGGCGAATCATCCGGCACACATCCTTTACCCAACAGTGGCTTGACAATCGGCGCACCCAGCAGTTCCGCCATCTGCTCCAACTCCGCTCCGGCATGCAAGGCCCCCTGCCCGGCCATGATCGCGATTCGCTTTCCTGCGTTGATCACCGTCGCCGCCGTCCTCAGGTCCTCCTCACGCGGCATATTCCCCGTAATCGACGAAACCGTCGACGTATGCCCCTTCAGATTCCGTTCCGACCGGTCCTTATCGCTCAACTCCTCCAACTGCACGTCAATCGGGATCGTAATATGCGCCACCTGCCGCTTCTCAATCGCCGTCCGGATCGCAAGATCCGCCACCCCCGCCATGTGCGGCGCATTCATCACGCGCTGGTTATAGCAGGCGACGTCCATAAACAGCTTGTCCAGCTCCACATCCTGCTGGCCAAATGTCCCCGTAAGGTCCCGGAACTGCATCCCCGTAATCGCTAGCACCGGCGCCTGATCCATCTTCGCGTCATAGAGTCCATTGAGCAGGTGAATCCCACCCGGCCCCGAGGTCGCCAGGCAAACGCCGAGCTTACCCGTAAACTTCGCGTACGCCACCGCCGCAAACGCGCCCGACTCCTCGTGCCGCATATGAATAAACCGGATCTTGTCCTGCTTCTTCCGCAGCGACTCCATGACCCCGTTGATCCCATCCCCAGGCAGCCCAAAGATCGTATCCACACCCCAGGCAATCAGCTTCTCTACCAAAATGTCCGATGCATTCATCTATTGAAACTCCTCGTGGCACGACGATCCCTGCCTGAAACTCCTTCCGTAGACGCCACTCCGCGCATCCGGGGTTGCTGTGCAACGCCACACTCACCCACCCGCACCCCGTTCAATCCGCTCCTTGTTCTCCCCGAGCAACCGCAAAAACCCCTCCAACGCCGGCCCCACCCGCCGCGGATTCCACACCGCGCTCAATCCCAGAAACAACGTCTCCGGTCGCATCCTGCAAAAGACCAACCCCCTCGTCCGCACCTGCCGCACTCCCGCCGGCACCAGCGCCACCCCTTCCCCCGCCTCCACCAGCGTCAACACCCCACTCCACGTCGTCGACGTATTCGCAATCACCGGCGTCAACCCATCCTCCGCAAACAACCCCACCACCGCGTCAAACAGACCCGGATTCGACCCCCTCGCCGCCAGCACCAATCGCTCCTCCGCCAGCTCCCGCACCCCAACCTCCCGCCCTGCAAACGCATGGTCCGGCCGCACCGCCACCACCACCGGATCCCGAAACAGCAGCTCCGCCTTCAGCACCCGCGCCGCGCTCGCATCCGGTGGCCGCGTCAATCCCACATCCAGCCGACCCTCCTCCAGCGCCACCACCTGCTCATTTGCATGCATCTCCACCAGCGACAGCCGAATGCCCGGATGCCGCCGCCGGTACTCCCGGATAATCCGGGGGAAAAAGCCACCCGCACCCCACAAAAAGAACCCGATACTCAGCGTCCCGCTCTCTCCCCGCATCGAGCTCCGCGTCACCTCCACCGCCCGTTCGGCCGCCTCCAGCGTCGTCCGCGCCTCGCCCAGAAACACCGTTCCCATCGCCGTCAACCGCACCTGCCGCCCCGTCCGGTCCAGCAGCTTTCCCCCCAACTCCTCCTCCAGATCCGCAATCTGCTCGCTCACACTTGACTGCGCCACGTGCAGCCGCCGCGCCGCCGCAGAGAAGCTCCCCAGCTCCGCCACCGCGCAAAAGTATCGAAGATGCCGAAGCTCCATACCCCATCCTATCGACGCAGCCGATACCTCGTCCCGGAACAAACTGTGACACAACTGGACAATCTTGCTATCTACTACATAAGAGCCCTTTCCCCGCTTCCGGGCCGGCTCGCACGCGGAGACTAGCCCATGTGGATTGTCCGGCTGGCGCTGAACCGGCCTTATACCTTCGTCGTTCTCGCCATTCTGATCCTCATCGCCTCCCCGGTCGTGATCCTGCGCACGCCTACTGACATCTTTCCGTCCATTGACATCCCCGTCGTCTCCATAGCCTGGCAATACACCGGACTCAGCCCCGAAGAGCTCGAAGGCCGCCTCACCACGCCCTACGAGAAAGCCCTCACCACCCTTGTCGACAACATCGAGCACATCGAGTCCACCACTTACAACGGCGAAGTCGTCGTCAAGCTCTACCTCCAGGAGGGCGCCTCCGTCGACCGCGCCAACTCCCAGGTCTCCGCCGCCTCCGAGTTCGAGCTCCGCCAGCTTCCCCCCGGTATTCTCCCCCCGCAAATCATTAATTTCTCCGCCTCCTCGGTGCCCATCCTTCAACTCGGCTTATCGGGCCAGCAGCTCACCGAGCAGCAACTCAACGACTACGGCCTCAACTTCGTCCGCCCGCAGCTCGTGACCGTCCCCGGCATCGTCGTCCCCAACGTCTATGGCGGCAAACAGCGGTCGATCATGATCAATCTCGACCCCAAACAACTCCAGGCCAAACGCCTCTCCCCCATCGACATCCTCAACGCCGTCGCCGCCCAGAACGTCGTTGAACCCGGCGGCACCGCGAAAATTGGCTCTCTCGAGTACGACGTCCGCCTCAACAGCACCTCGCCTACCATTGAAGGGCTTAACAACATCCCCATTCGCCAGGTGGATGGCACCACCATCTACCTCCACGACGTCGCCACCGTCACCGACGGCGCTATTCCCCAGACCAACATCGTCCGCCAGGATGGCCGCCGCGGCGTTCTCATCAGCCTCTTCAAATCCGGCACCGCCTCCACCCTCGACGTCGTCAAAGGCGCCCTCGGCCTCCTGCCCCGCATCAAGTCCGGCCTGCCTTCCGATCTGAAAATCACCCCCATCGCCAATCAGGCCAACTTCGTCCGCGGCTCCATCAACGGCGTCGTCCGCGAAGCCGTCATCGCCGCCTGCCTCACCGGCTTGATGATCCTGCTCTTCCTTGCCTCCTGGCGCTCCACGATCATCATTGCCGTCTCCATCCCGCTCTCCATTCTTACGTCGATCATCATCCTCAGCCTGCTGGGGCAAACCATCAACATTATGACGCTGGGAGGTTTAGCGTTGGCAGTCGGCATCCTCGTGGACGACGCCACCGTAGAAATCGAAAACACCAACCGCTACCTCGAAGAGGGCTACGAGGTTCGCGAAGCCATTCTCGCCGGCGCCGCCCAGATCGCCATCCCCGCCCTCGTCTCCACCCTCTGCATCTGCATCGTCTTCATGCCGATGTTCTTTCTAACTGGCGTCTCCCGGTATCTGTTCGTTCCGCTCGCCGAAGCAGTCGTTTTTGCCATGCTCGCCAGCTACCTGCTCTCTCGCACACTGGTGCCGACCATGGCCATGTATCTCCTCCAGCCGGTCGACCACCACGCCCCGCTCGCACGCAACCCCTTCGCTCGCTTCCAGCGCGGCTTCGAGCGCATCTTCGAGGCCGTCCGCTCCCGCTACGAAGCCACCCTCGAACGCATCGTCCATCACCGCAAGGTCTTCATACCCATCTTCCTCGGCTGCTGCCTGCTGGCCATGCTGCTCCTTCCCTTCCTCGGTCAGAACTTCTTCCCCGCCTCGGATAACGGCTCCTTCACTCTCCACGTCCGCGCCCGCACCGGCACCCGCATTGAGGAAACCGCCCGCCTCTGCGATCAGATCGAAAATTCGATCCGGCAATCCATCCCGCCGGCCCAGATGGACAACATTCTCGACAACATCGGCCTTCCCTACTCCACACTCAACACCCAGCACGCCACCTCGGGCCTTTTCGGCGCCGCAGACGCCGACATCCTCGTCTCCCTCAAGGAAGACCACCGTCCTACCGCCGAATTCGTCGCTGAGCTACGCAATAAACTCCCCCGCGAGTTCCCCGGAACCACCTTCTACTTCCTGCCCTCCGACATCGTCACCCAGATCCTCAACTTCGGCCTCCCCGCCCCCCTGGATGTCCAGATCGACGGCCGCGACGACGCCGGCAACCGCAAAGTCGCGAACCAGATCATGGCCGAAATGCGCCACGTCCCCGGCGTTGTCGACGTTCGCCTCCAGGAGCCCAACGACTACCCTGTCCTCAACGTCGATGTAGACCGCACCAAGGCCCAGCAGGGCGGCTACACCGAAGGCGACATCGGCACCTCGCTGCTCAACAGCCTTTCCGGCTCCACCCAGCTCACGCCCCAGTTCTTCCTCGCCAAGAACGGCGTCGTCTACCCCATCGTCGCGCAAACCCCGCAGTACAAAATCGATTCCCTTCAGGCACTCGACAATCTCCCCATCACCGCCGGCCGCAACACCCCGCCGGCCCCCGCAGCCGCCTCAGCCCCCGGTACAACCGGCGGTCAGCCCCCCGAGATCCTCGCCGACGTAGCCAATATCGGCCGCTCCTCCGAACTCGCCGTCGTGCAGCACTACAACATCCGCCGCACCCTCGACGTCTACGCCGGCGTCCAGGGCCGCGATCTCGGCGCCACCGCCGCCGACATCCAGCGAATCATCGATCGCAATCGCGCCGGTCTCACCCGCGGCAACTTCGTCGGCATGCGCGGCCAGGTCACCGCCATGCGCGACTCCTACAAAGGCCTTATCGGCGGCCTCTTCTTCTCCATCGTTCTCATCTATCTGCTGATCGTAGTCAACTTCCAGTCCTGGCTCGATCCCTTCATCATCATCACCGCCCTTCCCGCCGCCCTCGCCGGCATCGTCCTTTTCCTCTTCTTCACCGGAACCACTCTCTCCGTCCCCGCGCTCATGGGCTCCATCATGTGCATGGGCGTAGCCACTTCCAACTCCATCCTCGTCGTCAGCTTTGCCAAGGACCGCCTCGCCGACACAGGCGATTCCCTGGTAGCCGCCGTGGAAGCCGGCGCCACCCGCTTCCGTCCTGTAGCCATGACCGCCCTCGCCATGATCATCGGCATGATTCCTATGGCCCTCGGCCTCGGCGAAGGCGGCGAGCAGAACGCCCCCCTGGGCCGCGCCGTCATCGGCGGCCTCCTTTTCGCGACCGTGGCCACCCTGGTCTTTGTTCCCACCGTCTTCGCTCTGTTTCACGCTCGCCGCAACGCCGGCCCCGAAGAACCCACAGGCGTGCCGCCCACCCCCACCAGCGAGCGCATAGAGGAACACGCCCATGCCTAGCTTTGGCGACTTTCCTTGCTTGTCATCCCCGAAGAGAATCTGCGTTCGCTCTTTCCTTTCTTTATGTCATTCCCCGAATGGCGAACCTGCTGTTTGCCCGGTAAGTAGCTAAAGGTCCAACATGCCCGTCCAATCCAACTCCGAAATTTCTACCCCTGCCGACGATCTGCGCGCGACCCATCCTGACGCCCCCCACGCCCTGCCCGCGAAACGCCGCAGCAACGCAGGCATCTGGCTTGGTCTCCTCATCCTCGCAGCCGTTCTCGGCGCCGGTATCGTCATCGGCATTCTCTCCCGCGCCCACACCGAGCACGCCCTCGAGCAAACGACCGCCCAGGCCGCCGTCCTCTCCGTCAGCACCACCCACCCCACGATCACCGGCACCGCCTCCGAAATTTCCCTCCCCGGCAACACCCAGGCCTTCAACGATACCCCCATCTACGCCCGCACCTCCGGCTACCTCAAAGCCTGGTACACCGACATCGGCGCTCACGTCCGCAAAGGCGAGTTGATGGCCGTTATCGAGACCCCGGAGGTCGACCAGCAACTTCAGGTCGCCGAGGCCAACGTAGCCTCCGCCCAGGCCGACCTTAACCTCGCCAAAACCACCTCCGACCGCTACCAAAACCTCCTGGCCCAGGACTCGGTCTCCAAGCAGGAAACCGACGTAGCCGTCTCCGGCGCTGCCGCCAAACTCGCGGCCCTCCAGGCCGCCGAAGCCAGTCTCCGCCGCCTCCAGCAGCTCCAGTCCTTCGAGCGCGTCTACGCTCCCTTCGACGGCGTCGTCACCGCCCGCAACACTGACATCGGCAACCTCATCGACGCCGGTGGCGGTGCCTCCCAGCCCCGCGACCTCTTCCGCATCGCCGCCATCGACCGCCTCCGCGTCTTCGTTCCCGTCCCCGAGGTCTACGCCCCCGCCATCCACGACGGTGCAATCGCCACCCTCACCGTCGATGAATACCCCGGCCAGCCCTTCACCGGCACCATCGCCCGCAACAGCTCCGCCATCGACGGGAACACCCGCACCCTTAACGTAGAAGTCGACGTGGCCAACGCCAATCACAAACTCCTTCCCGGCGCCTATGCTTTCGTCCACTTCAAGCTCCCCCAGGCCGCCCAACTCCTCTCCGTCCCCGCCAACACCCTCCTCTTCCGCGCTCAGGGCACACAAGTAGCTCTCGTCCGCAACAACCACGTCCACCTCGAAAACATCACCATCGCCAAAGACAACGGCAGTACCCTCCAGATTGCTACCGGCCTCTCACCCTCCGACAACGTCATCCTCAACCCCGCCGATTCCCTCGCCGAAGGCCAGGGAGTCCGCCTCAGCAACACCGCCCCCACTCCCGAAGGAGGCCCATCCACCCCAACAGGAGGCCACGAATAATGCGCCGTTTCCGTCGCTCACTTCTCTTTTGCTTGTCACTCCCGAAGGGAAACTGCGTTTCGCCTCTATCTTTGCCTTTCTGGGCGTCATCCCCACAGGGAACCTGCTTCCCGAAGCCGTGCCAACACGCTGCCATTTCAACGGCAGGCCGCAGGCCGGAGTGGAGAGACCCGCGTCTCGCCCCAGAGCGCCACAACCGACTCCGGAAGACCACCCTCACCCTCCTCACCACCACCCTCTTAGCCGGCTGCAACGTCGGCCCCAAATACACCGTCCCCACCGCCCCTGTCCCCCCCGCCTATAAAGAACTCGGCCCCAACACCTTCAAAGAAGACCCCAACTCCCCCTTCACCCAGGCCAAACCCATCGACGCTCTCCCGCGCGGCACATGGTGGACCATTTTCAACGACCCCGAACTCAACACCCTCGAACCCCAGGTTGAAACCGCCAACCAACAAATCCGCCAGGCCGACGCCAACCTCCGCGCCGCCCGCGCCGAAATCGCCGTCCGCAAAGCCGACCGCTACCCCACCTTCGGGATCAACCCCTACAACACCACCCAGCGCTACAACCCCAACCTCCCCTTTTTCAACCCCGCGCAGCCCGTCTCCACCTCGCAAACCCTCCAGTACCCCTTGCAGTTCAGCTATGAGGTCGACCTCTGGGGTCAAGTCCGCCGCAACATTGCCGCCGGTACCGAGGAGTCGCAGGCCACCGTCGCCGATCGCGTCAACATCCTCCTCAGCCTCGAAACCGAGCTCGCCGTCGACTACTTCGAGCTCCGCACCGCCGACGCCCAGCAGAAACTCCTCAACGACGTCGTCGCCCAGTACCAGGAAGCCGTCCGCATCACCACCAACCGCTATCTCGGCGGCGTCGCCATTAAAGCCGACGTCACCCAGGCCCAAACCCAGCTCGAAACCGCCCGCGTCGCCGCCTCCGACGAAGAAATCATCCGCCAGCAATACGAGCACGCCATCGCCAATCTCATTGGCCAACCCCCCGCCGCCCTCACCATTCCCTTCTCCCCCCTCCCCGTCGACACCCAGCCACCCCTCATCCCCACCGGCCTCCCCTCCCAGCTTCTCGAACGCCGTCCCGACATCGCCGCCGCCGAGCGCCGCGCCAAGGAAGGTAACGAGGCCATCGGCATCGCCCAATCCGCCTTCTACCCCCAGATCATCCTCGGTGCCTCAGCCGGCTATCAGAGCACCGCCGCCCTCCAGTCCGTCTTCTCCCCTGCCAGCGTCGTCTATTCCCTCGGGCCCGGCATCGCCTACACCTTCTTTGAAGGCGGCCGCCGCAAGGGCATCAAGCAGGAGTCCCTGGCCCAGTTCGACCGGAACGCCGCCAGTTACAAGCAGACTGTCCTCGACGCTTTCCAGCAAACCGAAAACAACCTCGTCGCCCTTCGCGTCCTCTCCGACGAGCAGGTCCAACAGCGCAACGCCACAAACGCCGCCCTTGAATCCCAACGCATCTTCAACAACCGCTACGTCGGCGGTGTCGACACCTTCCTCCAGGTCATCACCGCCCAAACCAGCGCCCTGGCCGCCGAACGCAATGACATCGACATCCTTCGCCGCCGCATGGACGCCACCGTTAACCTGATCAAAGCCCTGGGCGGAGGCTGGGACCGCTCCCAGCTTCCACCCTCCTAGGAGCTTGTTGAATAGGTACTCATCCACAGCCCGCAACCCACTCCACGTGCTACCCTCACCCCCGAATGGCCCCCCA
>CAXUDN010000030.1:0-36095 GCA_964249715.1 uncultured Acidobacteriaceae bacterium | reverse complement strand
CACTAACCACCAACCCGGTACGCCGCAAAAACCTCCCCATAACTCCCAAACCGGTCAGCCGCCCCCTCCTCCGCCGTCAACGAAAACAAATCTTTCCAGAGAAACTCCACTTTCTCTGTTCCGGCAACCATCGCGCCCAGCTCCGGATTCGCATACAGGAGGAACATCTCCCTCTGCTCCTCCTTCGCCGCCCGAACGATATGCGCTAGAAACTTCTTCATCACCGGCGCCGCAAACGGATGGTAAAGAAAAAACACCACCGGCCCCTGCGGCACAGGAAACTCCGTAGCATCTCCTGCCATCACCTCGGCCAGCACGCCAACCCGCCGCCACGGCGCCCGAAACTTCTCCAGATTAGCCTGCGCCACAGCTGCCAAGCCCGGCGACAACTCCACGCCCATCACCCGCCGAAAAGGGAATTGCAGCGCCAGCAACACCGCCCGTCCTTTTCCACACCCTGCATCGACAAACGCAAACTGCTCCCACACCAAACCAAGCCGCTCCAGCGCCCGCGTAAACGCCGATGGCGAAATCCCGTAATACCCCGTAGCCCAATATCCCGCTTCCCCCTGCGGCGCATCCCCCAGCCCCTCGCCCCAAATCAACCCGCCGGTATCCACCCGGTACGCGACATCAAAAGGGTGCGGAAGCGCCTTCTCCTTGGGCCGCCCAGGCACAGGCTTCCCACGCAGAATCAACCGCGCCCGATACCACACCTCGTCCAAGAACCCCCGCCACCCCCGATTGGCAATCCAATGCCGCGCCCTGCGCCAGTACGCCCTACGTCCTGCCATCCCACCTCAGATGCCGTGCGGATGTCGCCCTAGTTCACCATCTTCGACCGTCGCGTCATGTAATCCTGCAGCAGGTAATTTCCCAAGGTCTGCGGCGTCGTAAAGTAAGCCTTCCCCCGGCACATCGCACTCATTTTCTGCACAAACTGCACCAGCTGAAAATCATCCGCCAGCATAAACGTATTGATCATGATGCCCGCCCGCTTGCACCGCCCCACCTCTTCCAGCGTCTCCGAGATCACGATCGGATCCAGCCCAAACGCATTCTTATAGATCCGCCCATCCTCCAACGTCAGTGCCGACGGCTTGCCATCCGTGATCATCACAATCTGTTTCATATCCTTGCCGCTCGATCGCAAAATCCGTTGCGCAATCCGCAGCCCCTCCCGCGTGTTCGTGTAATGCGGTCCCACCTTCACCCGCGGCAGCTGCGAAATCGGAATCTCCTCCGCCGAATCATGAAACAGCACCAGGTTGATCTGGTCGCCCGGATACTGCGTCCGAATCAGGTGCGACAACGCCATCGCCACCCGCTTCGCCGGCGTAAACCGGTCCTCCCCATACAGAATCATCGAGTGCGAGCAATCCAGCAGCACCACCGTCGCGCAGCTGCTCTGGTAATCCGCCTGCTGCACATGCAGGTCGCCGTACTCCAGATTCAACACACCCGACCCGTTCGGCGCCCCCTCGCGCGCAAACACCGAATTCAGCGTCGCCCCAATATCCAGATTCAGCGAGTCCCCAAACTCATACTGCTTCGATGACCCATTCGTCTCCACCCCAGCCGCCTCATACAACGTGTCATGCCGCCCCAGCGAACTCTTCCCCAAAGGCCCCAGCAGATCCCGGAGCGCCTTGAATCCCAAAAAATCCATCCCCTTGTCCGTCACCTCAAAGCGCGCGTCCTCGGTCTCCCCCTCGCCCTTTTGCCCTTTACCTTCGCTCGGCTCCTCGGCATTCAAAAATGCCTCATCCTTCATCCGCTGGATGACCTTCTCGACCAGTTCCTGCTTACCCTCCTCGGGCAATTCCTCATACTTCGCCTGCGCATCCTCATCCAGCAACTCACCCGAGTCCAACGCCTGCCGCACCGCCTCGCGCAGGTCCTCCATCGAGTTGTCCCCATTGTTCTGGAACGGCGAATACGGATCCTGAAATCCGGAATCCAGAAAGAAGTCGCTCAAAGCCTCCATCAGATCCTCAAGATCGAAGCTCGTCGACAAATCCCCCGTAAATTTTGTGTATCGCGTCAGCTTCATGCTTTCTCTCGGCCTCTCCGTACAGATTAGACCTTCAACAGGCTCGGAAGTCGCAGGCGCGCGCCCAGCCTTTGACTCCGTCACGAGCCGCAAAACAAAAGTGGTAGTCAACTCGACCGCAGCGAAGCAAGTTCGCGAAGGCTGCACGCGATGCAGCTACGTAGCTCGCTCCGAATCTGCGACTCCTTTACTGCTGGTCGCATCTCTTCTGCGATAGGAGTTCCCCGCAATATGCCAAAGGCAATCCGCTTCAACCGAGTTGGTGGTCCAGAAGTTCTCCATTTCGAAGATGTTCCCGCGCGCCAGCCCACTTCTGGTGAGGTTCTGCTCAAGGTCGAAGCCGTCGGCCTCAACCGCGCCGAAAGCATGTACTACCACGGCGTCTATATGGAAAAGGTCGATCCGCCCTCCGGCCTCGGCTATGAAGCCGTGGGCACCGTCCTCGCGGTTGGTCCCGAGGTGGATTCTGCTCTCGTCGGCAAACGCTTCGGCACTATTCCTGGCTTTTCCATGAAGCAGTATCCCGTCCTGGCCGAAGAGGCCGTTGTCCCGGCAAGCGTTCTCGCCGCCGCTCCCGAATCCCTCTCGCCCATCGAGGGAGCGGCCGTCTGGATGCAGTACTGCACCGCCTACGGCGCGCTTGTTCCTTTCGGGAAGGTCGCGTCCGGCGACTTTGTCATCATCACCGCCGCAAGCTCGTCCGTGGGTCTCGCCGCCATCCAGATCGTCAAAGCGCAGGGTGGAACTTCGGTTGCAACCACCAGAACATCGGCCAAAAAAGACCAACTTCTTGCGCTCGGCGCCGACCACGTCATCGTCACGGAAGAGGAGGATCTGGTCGCGCGCGTCAAGGAGGTTACGGGCGGGGAGGGCGCGCGCATCGTCTTCGATCCGGTGGGGGGCGACTACATCAATACGCTCGGGCAGGCTACCGCGAACGGTGGATCCATCTTCCTCTACGGCATGCTCTCCGGCAAGCCCACGCCATTCCCCATGTCCACCTTCGCCCGCAGGGTCGCCATGTTTGGCTACAGCTTCAATGAACTGCGAAACACTCCCGATTGGGAACCCATGAAGAAATACATCTACGACCACCTGGTCGATGGATCGTTCAAGCCGGAGATCGCGCGCACGTTCCCCTTCGATCAGAGTGTAGAGGCGTACAAGTACCTCGAAAGCAACGAGCAGATTGGCAAGGTCGTCATCACCCTCTAGCACGTAGTTCGGGCTCTCCCCATGCAACGGAGAGCCTGAACTGGCTTTTCGGCCCTACATCATTTGCTTGCTCATGGCTCAATCCCTGGGCGATTCGCAACGAACACAGCAAACGACCCCTCCTTGAACCAGCAATCCACCGCCTCAAACCCCGCCTCCCGCATCCATCCCATCTGCGCTTCCGCACTCGCCCGCCGGTCTTCCCGCTGCCGAAACAGGGACTCCTCGATCTGCATCTCTGTAGCTCCAGCACCCCGCACCGCAGCAAGCCAGCGCGAAACATACTCAGCCTCCAACGCCTCTGTCGGCCCTGCAACCTGGTCGGCATTCACAAACCATCCCCCAGGCCTTAGGGCCTCCAGCACCCGCGCAAACAAGGCCTGCTTCGCCCCGTGCTCCAGATGATGAATCGACAAAGCCGACGCCACTACATCCCATCCCGTCCCCAACGCTCCCGCCGAGTAATTCCGCACTTTAACCGTTACCCGCGCATCTCCCGCAAATCGCTCCCGGGCCTGTGCCAGCATAGCCTCCGAGACATCCACCAGATGCAGCGCCGCTCCCGGCATCCGCTCCCGCAACATCGCAGAAAACAGCCCCGTCCCCGCCCCCAGCTCCAGCACCCGCTCCGCACCGGGAGGCAACAACTCCAAAGCCGCCCCATAGAACCGGTCGAAGCAGGGAATCAGCCTCCGCCGCGCCTCATCGTACGTTCCCGCCGTCGCGTCGAAAACTCCCTTCACTGACATCGCCGCACCTATTGCATGCCTCCCAGCAACACCTCAACCGCCTTCCCCAACTGCGCATCCTCCCCCGTCTCCGTCTCGCCCAACCCACGCAGAACCTCGGCATCCACAGGCCGCGGATGCATCTCCATATCCTGCCCTCGCGTGTCCTTGATCCGGTCCCCCGGTACCCGCACCTGCGATCCATCAATCAGCCGCTGCGATCCCGTGAAAATGATCCATCCCGCCGTGGGCGTCCCGACCGTCTTGCCCAGCCCCAGCGTTCGGTACCCCTCCGTAAAATCCTCGCCATCGCTCAACGTCGATTCATTCGTCACCAGCACCGTAGGCAACCCCAGCGCCCTCTGCCCCAGCGCCTGCCGCATCGGCGCAGCCGACCCATCCCGCGGCGTCCCAATCAGGTAATTCCGTCGCGCAAATACATCGATCACCCGCCCATTGACATACCCACCATTGTTGTTCCGCACATCCACCACAACGCCCTTCTTCGCCTGGTTCAACACGTCCAGATCCAGGTACAGCTGCGCCAGATCGCCATCGCCCATCGCCGGGATGTGCACATACCCCAGCTTGCCCCCGGAGATCTTGTCCACATAGGCCCGCCGGCTCTCCACCCACGCCCGGTACAGCAGCCCACTCTCCACCTGCAGCGTCACCGGCCGCACCACCACGTCCCGCTTCTTCGCCGCATCTCCGCCCGCAGTCACCGTCAACACCACCCGGCGCCCCGGCGCGTCTTCCAGCAGCTGATCCAGATTCACCCCCGCCCCTACCGCCTGCCCATTCACCGCCACAATCCGGTCTCCGGCATGCACCGACCCCTCCAGCGCCACAGGCCCCAGCGGCACAATCTCCCGAATCACCAACGCCCCATCCCGCTCATACGCCGCCCGCTCAAACCGCACCCCCAACCGCCCCGTCCGCACCCCTGGGATCGCCGGCTTCGAGATCCCCGAGTGCGAGCTATCCAGCTCCCCGATCAGCAGGTTGATATCCCGCCGCAACTCCCCACCCGTCCGCGCGCCCGCAACATACGGCGTCCATTCCGCCTTCAACGCGGTCCAGTCCGCCCCATTGAAATCCCCACGAAAGAACCGGTGGTCCAGCGTCGACCAGGCCTCGTCAAACACCACCATCTTCTGCTGCTCAAAGTCCACATCCATTGAAGCCGTCAGCGCCACCGGCTTGGGCGTTCGTGTAGCCAAAGCCACTACTCGCACCCCAGCTCCACCCCCACCCGCAGCAGGCGAACCCCCACGCCCACCCGCACTCTGCAGATAGAAAATCTCCTTACTATCGGGCGTCCACGCAATCCCACTCTTATTTCCGGGGTCCGACGTCAACTCCCGCGGCGTCGCCGGCTCCCGCGCCAACTCGTCCAGCGAGTACGTATAAATATTCTGCTGCCCCGCTGCCTCCGCCAGAAACGCCAGCGTCTTTCCATCCGGGCTGATCACTGGGTACTGCACCCCCAAATCCCCCAGCGGCAACAACGTCAAACGCTCCCGGATCCCTTCAAACACGATCTTTACCGGCTCAACCGGCTTCTTCACAGCTCCTGCTGCCTTTGGCGAGCGCGCCTCCGCAGTCTCAGGGGAGCTCTCCTGCCCCTCATCTTCGGAAGCCTCTACCCCACCCTGAGGCGAAGTCTGCTCCGGCGTCGTCCTCTCATTCGGGTTACTCGGGGCATCCGGCGACCCCGGCACACTCTGCTTTCGGAACAAATCCCGGAACTGATCCTCCCGAAACACCGGCAGATGCGGAATCAAATCCACCCGCGCCAACTGCGGCGTCTCCGCCCGCTGCGACGTATCGAACAAAATATATTTCCCATCCGGCGACCAGGCCAGATGACTCGCATTCTCTCCATTCGCCAGGAACGTCACCTCCCGCGCCCCCGCACTCCCATCCGCCGGAACCAACCAGATATTCGTAAACGCGTCGAACCCCGTCGGCACATACGCCACCCATTTCGAGTCCGGCGACCACGCAATCGAATCCGCCTGATACTCGTTGATTTCCCCCTTCGCCACAACCTTGTCCGCCCCGCCCGCCAGGGTCAAAACATGCAATTCCTTGCGGTCCCGGATAAACGCCACCATCTTTCCATCCGGAGACGGCAGCGCACTCGTGTCCAGCGCCCTTCCCTTGGTCAGCGCACGCTCCGCATTCGTCCCAAAGTCATACTCATACAGCCCCGATCCACCCTCCCGCTCACTCCGGTAAATCACCTTGGTCGAATCCGCCGTCCATCGCGGATCGAACTCCGATGCCTCCGTATGCGTCAGCCTCTGCGCCTCACCCCCCTCATGCGAAGCCGCCGCCCACACCTCACCCCCACCCGTCACCGCAATCTTCTTCCCATCCGGCGAAAGCGCCAGCCCACCCCACGCCGTCACCGCCTCATGCGTCACCCCCGGCCCACTCGGCAACCCTCGCAGTGTAATCTTTACCTCCTCCGCCTTGCCCGTCCGCGCATCCGCCTTCCAAATCCCAAACCCCCGCTCAAACACCACCGCCTTTCCGTCATAACTCATCGTCGGCCACAACACCCGCCCGTTCGTGAAGTGCGTCAACTCCTTCACCGCCCCACCCCCCGCATCCACGGAATACAAATTCTCGTGCCCCGGCCCGCCATCCCCCGCCTTGTCCCCCATCATCAACAACGTCTTCCCATCCGGAGACCACATCGGCCACGCGTGCTTTGCATCCGCGCTCACCAGCTTCCGGTACCCACCCTCCCCGTCCACCGGCTTCAACCAGATCTCCGTCTCGTCAATGTGCGCATGTCCATCGCGCCACCACTGCAAATTCGAAATCCCCTTCGCCACCAGCGCAATCTGCTTCCCATCGGGCGACGGCGCGCTCTCAAACTCATTCATGTATCGCTCATGCGACACCTCCATCGGCGTCCCACCCCCTGCCTTAACGCGCATGATGTCGCCCTGCCCACCCACATCCGTCGCACTTGACGTGAAATAGATCCACTCCCCATCCCGCGACCACGCATCCAGATTCGACGGGCTGTCCGAATACGTAATCCGCTGCAACTGCCCCGTCGCCAGCGTCAGCACATAGATATCCCCAGCGCCGGTCCGCGTTGACATGAACGCCAGCTTCGTCCCATCCGGCGAATACAAGGGCCGCGACTCCTCCGCCGGATCACTCACCAGCAAATGTGCCTCACCGCCCGTAGCCGCCACCGTCCAGAGATCGCTCCCACTCACAAAAGCAATCTCTCTCCCATCCGGCGAGATGGCAGGCTGCGACAGCGAAGGCCGCGGCATCGGCCTCGTCTGCGCCCGTCCGCAAAAGGGAAGTGAAAGAAACGGCAATACCGCAACGGCAGCACGAAGCGAAACGCGCACAGAAAACCTCAAGCACTCTGGGATTGTGTTTACAGACGAGCCCTCCACGCCAGAAGACGCACGGTCGGTCCCATACAGACTGTCAACGTAACATCATCAGGGAGGTGCAGGAGGAACTCAGGTAATTCAGCTGCCTCGGTCCTAGATCCAAAAGAAGTGAGATGGCATGACCCCAAGGCGTCCTTCGTTCGTCGATGGACAGGTTGAAGACTCCAATGACGCACAGATTGTGGGCGCAGCCGCACCTCGCCCCATTCACCTCATTGGCAAATCCACCCTCCAGCAGCTCGAATTCAGCCTTTTTCCAGCATTCGGTGCCTGCCGAGGAGAGAGGCACGATCTCGCCAGTCTGAGGACGATCGCAACCCGCGGACGTACAATGGGTTCATAAAGACGCTGGCAGACGCCAAATTTCCGCGGCGGTTTACAACCCTGACGGCAGAAACGGAACCTTAACCCATATGAAGACCACATCGATTGCCACAGCTTTCGCCTCACTGATGCTGGCGTGCAGCCTGTCGGCGCCCGCGATTGCCCAGACTGCCGGCCAGGACATGAACAATGCCGGCCACGACAGCAAAGCCGCCGCCACCAACACCGGTCACGCCGTAAAGCACACAACCAAAAAGACCTATCACAAGTCAAAGAGCGGCACCTCGAAGGCAGCCGACAAGACCAAGGAAGGTGCGACAGTCGCCACCGATAAAACCAAGGAAGGCTCCGTCACCGCCTACGACAAGACCAAGGAAGGCACGCAGAAGCTCTTCGGCGACAAGAACGAGAAGTCAACCGTCGCCAAAGACAATGCAAAGCAATCCAGCATGAAGGCAAAGGACAACGCCAACATCGACAAATCCAAGGTCCAGGCCGACGCACCTCACTAAAGCTCGTCCTCATACGGCTGCGAAGAGCCCGGCGCATCACGCGCTGGGCTTTTCTCTGCCCGGACTGCTTCCACGAAGCCCCGTCATTCACAGGTCTGGATCACGCCCTTGGGCCGACCACTTTTTTGCAGATTTGCAGGCTTCTACGGGAACCTGAACCTCGTTGGGCTGCACCTTCACAAATCGCTCTGTGCTTGCACACAATTACCCCTGAGTTTCGTATGCTGGATTGAAGGCGGGAACAATCGACTGGGCAGACCTCTCCGAGGCGGGCCGAACCCCAGTTCAAGTACCAGCCTAACTTTTTAGTTGAACGTACTTTAGAGGAAGGTACCCCCGGGGGGGGGTACCTTTCCGTTCAGCAGGGCAGCCGCATCGCCACGCCGCTCCGCGCCACCTCAGCCTTCAGCGCCCTGCAATCCGTCACCCCGAAGTGGAAGATGCTGGCCGCCAGCGCCGCATCCGCCCTTCCACGCGTAAATACCTCGGCAAAGTGCGCCGCCGAGCCCGCGCCGCCCGAAGCGATCACCGGAATCTGCACCGCCTCCGACACGCGCGCCGTCAGCTCCAGGTCAAACCCGGCGCGCGTCCCGTCCGCATCCATCGACGTCAGCAGAATCTCACCCGCGCCTCGCTCCTCCGCCTCGCGAGCCCACGCAACAACCCGCCTTCCCGTAGCCTTGCGTCCCCCGCTCACATAGACCTCAGCCTCGCCAACCGGATCCGCAGCGCCGACAGCACGCCGCGCATCAATAGCCACAATCACAGCCTGCGCCCCAAAGCTCGCCCCAATCTCCCCAATCAACTCCGGCCGCGCAATCGCCGACGAGTTCACCGACACCTTGTCCGCACCCGCATCGAACACCGCCGCCGCATCCTCCGCCGACCGAATGCCACCACCCACGGTGAACGGCACGAACAGCGCCTCCGCCGTCCGCCTCACCGTCTCCAACAGCGTTCCCCGACCTTCATGCGTCGCCGTGATGTCCAGCAGAACGATCTCATCTGCCCCAGCTTCCGCATGCCGATGCGCCAGTTCCGCCGGATCGCCCGCATCGACGATGTCCACGAACTGCACACCTTTCACCACACGCCCGCCACGCACATCCAGGCAGGCAATCACACGTTTGGTAAGCACAGTTGACAGCCTACAGGCTCATCGCCCCGTTCATCACTGGGCAGCCGGCAGCCTTCGGCGTCCTATCCATAACCCCTGGACTAAACCCCAGGTCCTCACCGCCGCCAAACGTGATCCGGTGCATCCGGCCCATTCCCACCAACTGCTTATGCACCATCCCAAACGCCGCCTGCAGCGCGTCCACAGCATCCACACCCCGGGCAGGGGAGGCATGTACACGTCCCATCGCACTCATCTGAAAAACGCAAGCCCAACCCCGGCCGTCAAGGTAAACAGGCTTGCCAAAACGAACCGACATCAGCCCTTTCTCGCCCTCAGCCTCAATCTCCAACTCGCGCTCCGCAACCACTTCAAAGGGCAACTCATTCACGCCAGTCCAGTTGTTCGTGATGTCCAGCTTCACAATTGGAGTCTCAACCTGCTCCGCGTCCTGCAAGTCCGTCGCTACACTCATCGCATTCTCCTCACGTCTTCGATGCTTACCAAGTCAGGAAGTTCTTCAACACCCGTAAGCCCGTCTCACCGGACTTCTCCGGATGGAACTGCACCCCCATCACATTACCCCGCTCCACAACTCCCGTAAACGCCCCTCCATACATCGTCGCTGCAGCCGTATCGCCTGACAGCGGCGCCCGCCAGGAATGCGTGTAGTACACAAACGCCCCCGGTTCCACGCCCGCCAGCAACCGCGAATCCCCTCGCAAGCTCTCCAGCGAATTCCACCCCACATGTGGCGCCTTCATTTCCGCCCCCTGAAATCGCGCAGGAAAACGCTCACACCGGCCCTCAAAATGCCCGAGACCTTCCGTCTCCGGCGCTTCGGTCGAGCCTCCGTACAACCATTGCAGCCCAACACAGATGCCCAGAAACGGCGTTCCCTCAGCAATCGCCGCACGCACAGCCTCCGTTAATCCAAGCCGCTGCAAAAGCTCCGTAGACCGGAAATGACCAACGCCCGGAAGCACAATCTTCGCCGCGCGCCGCACATCATCAGCATCCTGCGTGACCAGCACATCCTCCGCGCCGAGATAGCGAAGCGCCTTCACCACGCTGGTGAGATTGCCTGCTTTATAGTCGATGACCGCGATCACAACAGACCCTTTGTGCTTGGCAACAGGTCGCGCATACGCTCGTCGCGCGAGCACGCGCCGCGCATAGCCCGAGCAAACGCCTTGAAAATAGCCTCGATCTTGTGATGGTTTGAGCGGCCATACATCGTCTTTACATGCACATTCGCCTTCGCACCGCGGGCGAAGCCGTCGAAGAAGTCCGGCACAAGCTCTGTCTGGAAGTCACCGACGAGCGGCTGCGTAAGCGCATCGTCTACGACGCAGCTCACGCGTCCGGAGAGGTCAACAGCAGACACCGCAAGTGTCTCGTCCATCGGCATGACAAAGTAGCCCGCGCGCAAAATACCGCGTTTCTCACCGAGCGCCTCGCCAAAGGCTTCACCCAGCGCGATACCCACGTCTTCCACGGTGTGATGCTGGTCGACGTCAAGGTCACCTGAGCAGGTTAGGTCCAGGTCGAAGCCGCCATGCTTGGCGAAGCTCTCCAGCATGTGGTCGAAGAACCGGATGCCCGTCGAGACGCGATACTGTCCGGTTCCGTCCACATCGAGACGCAGAGAAATCCTGGTCTCGAGCGTGTTGCGCTCGACCTTTCCTTGCCGTGGTTCTGCCCTTTGTTCTGTTGCTGTGTCTTGCATGCTCTTCGATTCTACGACTTGCCCGCAGAGCTTAGCGGCGATCTCGCAAGCGGCGAGCCTCCAAAGCCCGCGTCAGAACATATGCAAACAGGCCCCCGAGCAGAATGCACCAAACGACCACAAAGGCGCTCAGGTAACGCGTGCCATGCAGTTGCTCGATGCCCATGATGCCAATGATCCCGAGCAGCGGAATCAGTGGGGCAATCAGGAACGGTTTGCTGCGACGCGGCATACTTTACCTCTACTCGAACTCACGTGGTTCGTTGCCGGTCCTGCGCGCGTGCCGGCCCTCAGCAGGTGTCCAGCCGATCTCGGCCAGGGAGGCGCGAAGAGCCTCGATGCCGCGTGTCACATGCAATTCCGGACCGATGGTGATGCGCACATACCCGTCGCAGCCAGGATCGGAAGAACGGTCGCGGAGCAGAACGCCTTTCTCGCGCATGGTGGCGCAAAGCTGTTTATGCTTCGGACCGATATCCATGAGCACGAAATTGGCCGCGCTCGGCCAGGTACGCACTCCATACTCCTCGAGGACGGCAAATACACGCTCGCGGCCCTGATGTACCTGCAACGTGTACCAGTCCAGATAAGCTCGGTCCGCAAGGGCATCCGGCAGCACGGCAAGGGCAACGCCGTTCACGTTATAGGGAGAGCTCACCTTGCGGAGATAGCCGATTAGCCGCGCATCGCCTGCGAGCATGCCGATACGCAGGCTGGCAAGACCGTAGGCTTTTGAGAAAGTGCGTGCCACGATCAGGTTCGGTACCTTGGCGATCTCATCGAGCACAGAATCGCCGAAGAAGTGGAAGTAAGCTTCATCCACCATCAGCACAGCATCCGGCGCAGCCTTGCCAATCGCGAGCAGATGCTCGCGGCTGACCACGGCGCCCGTGGGATTGTTGGGAGAAGCGACGATGATGAGTCTGGTTCGCGGCGTGATCGCTGCGAGAAAGCGCTCGAACGGAAAGGCGAGGTCGTCTTCAGCCTGCACGCGTACCAGTTTTGAGCTCATCATGCTGATCGAGACGTCATACATGAAGAATGTTGGTGTGCAGATGAGGGCTTCGTCGCCTTCGTCCAGGAACGTGCAGGCCATGAGATGGATGGCTTCGTCAACGCCGTTCGTTAGCAGAACCTGATCGAACTGGAGGCCGTGATGCTGCGCGACGATGCGCTCTACGGGCTCTCGCTCGGGATAAACGGTGAAGCTCTCCGCGGTGAACTCGTGGAGCTTCGCAAGGATTCGGGGGCTTGGCGCCAGTGTATTTTCGTTAAAGTCGAGGCGTAGAGCATCACGGCCAGCCAGTGGAGGATGGTACTCCGGCATCGCGAGCACGCGGGGGCGAGGTTGGGGTGGAGCGGCCGTCTGTGCGGTTGCTGGTTCTGTTGCGAGAGCGATGTTCATGCGAACTCCAATGCGTTGGCCCGTGCAGGAAGGCGGATCCTCTGCGAGATGACAAACAGGGTAGCGCCTCTCAGCGCATGCGGACGCGCACGCTCTCGGCGTGGCCCGTCAGGCCCTCTGCATCGGCTAAAGCGATCGTATGCGGTCCAACTTCACGAAGAGCCTCGCGGGTGTATTGCTGCACCGTTATGATTTTGACGAAGTCCAGGACGCTAAGACCGCCGCGGATGCGTCCGCTGCGGCCGGTAGGCAGCACATGGTTGGGACCGGAGATGTAATCGCCCATGGACTGCGGGGTGTGATGGCCGATAAAAACCGAGCCGGCGTTCTTGATCCAACGCAGATCAGCGCCTGCATCCACGGTCAGGTGCTCCGGCGCGAGCCGGTTTGTCAGGTCGCGACCTTCCTGTGGGGTTGCGGTGACAAAAATGTATCCCTGCGCGGCTAGCGACTGTTCGGCAATCTCGTTGCCGCGTGCCTGACGCTTGACCTCCAGCGCAACCTCTTCAGCAAGATCGGGCCTGCTGGTGACCAGGATGGGCAGGGCTTCCGGATCATGCTCCGCCTGTGCGACGAGATCAGCGGCGATGCCCGCGGCGTCGCCCTCCTCGCTGGTGACAAGGATCTCGGTTGGGCCTGCGGGCATGTCGATGCCGGTCTCGAAGGAGACTGCGATCTTGGCGGCGGTGACATAGAGATTTCCCGGACCGACGATTTTGGCCACGGGGGCGATTGTCTCCGTCCCATAGGCCATTGCTGCGACAGCCTGTGCGCCGCCGACACGGTAGAACTCCGAAATGCCGACGAGGTAGGCTGCGGCCAGGGTTTCAAGCGCAGGTTTGGGCGAGCATGCGACGATGCGCTCGACGCCGGCGACCTGCGCCGGGGTTGCAGTCATGAGCAGCGTAGAGGGAAGGGGATAGCGACCGCCGGGCACATAGCAGCCGACAGAATCGAGGGGCCGAACAATCTGGCCGACCTCCATGCCTTCCTGCGGACGGAAACTCCAGGCCCTTGGGAGCTGTTTTTCGGCGAAGGCGCGGATGTTTGCCTGTGCAAGACGCATGGCAGCGCGCAAAGGCTCTGACGTCTCGTTCCAGGCGGCCTCCATCTCCTTGCGGCTAACCAGCAGCGGGGCCTGGAGACCCAGGCTGTCAAAACGGCCCGCGTACTCGCGAAGCGCTTCATCTCCGCCCTGGCGAACGTCGGCGAGAATGGTTCGAACGGTGGCGTCCACCTTGGCTGTGTTCAGAGCGCCACGCTGTTCTATATGCCTGATTATGGTCTCAGTTGCCGCAGCGCTTTCGCCAAAGGTCTTGAGGATTTTCATAAAGGGATGATGTCTTTCTGAGAGCCTTAGCGGCGATTCAGGTGTCTCGGGAAGGGAATCGAATCGCGCTGTTGCCCCTGTTGTGCCGCGCTTACGGTGCGCAGGTGCCGCCGTTCAAGCCTTGATCCGGTAATCACGACGCGCTTGGCGGCTTCCGGGCTGGCGGGATAGACACGCTTTGCATCCTTCGGGTCAACGACGACGGTGATCTTCATGCCCGGCGTGACCTTTTGACCCGCGGGGAGCCGCGTGCGCAGGGATACCTCACGGGGCGAGGCTGAACCGGGGTCCTGGATGCGCATGACAAGCTTCTTCATGTCGGCATACTTCATCAGGCCGCCAAGCGTGGTTGCTGAGACAAGGGTGGCATACAGCACCACGCCATCGCGTTCGGCGCGTTGCTGCCGCCGCTTTTGCAGCAGGTACATGATGCCGGCATTTGCTGCCACACCCAGCACCACGATTCCCAGCACCATCCAAAAGATCTTCATGGGTCACGACTCCTGTTGCCGCTACAGCACGACTTTGCTGAGCGGGTATTCGACGATACCTGTGCCGCCCGCTGCTTTGAGGGCGGGGATCACGTCCCGAACGACGGATTGTTCGAGGATGGTGTTGACTGCGACCCAACGCCGGTCACGCAGTTCCGAGACCGTGGGCGAGTTCAATGCCGGCAGAACCCCGAGCACCTGATCTAGGTTGGCTTTGGGCACATTGAGCATCAACCCCACCTGCGTCTGTGCGGCCATCGCGCCGTTGAGCATGAGGCTGAGCGTCTGGATCTTGGAGCGCTTCCACTCGTCCGTCCATGCCTTTCTATTAGCGATGAGCTGGGTTTCGCTTTCCATCAATGTTTCGAGGATGCGAAGGCGGTTCGCGCGCAGGCTGCTGCCGGTTTCGGTGACTTCCACGATGGCATCGGCGAGCATGGGTGGTTTGACTTCCGTTGCGCCCCAGCTGAACTCCACCGTCACAGGGATGTTCTTCCCCGCAAAATAACGCTTCGTGTATTCGACCAACTCGGTGGCGATGACTTTGCCTGCGAGGTCTTCAGGGCGTTGGAACGGGGAATTTTCCGGAACGGCAAGAACCCATCTCACGGGTACGCGGCTCTGTTTGGAATAGGTGAGCGACGAGACGCGCTCCACGTCGCTTTCGTTTTCGAGAACCCAGTCGTTGCCGGTCAGACCGGCGTCCAGAGCGCCATGCTCCACGTAGCGGGCCATCTCCTGCGCGCGCACGAGCATGCATTCGACCTCAGGGTCGTCGATGGTGGGGAAGTAGCTGCGGCCGTTGGCGTAGATGTTCCATCCAGCCTGTGCGAAGAGAGCGATCGTGGCGTCTTGGAGGCTGCCTTTGGGAATGCCGAGTTTGAGCTTGTTGGCCATGTTTAGGCTTCGGCTCCGATCGCAACGGGCCGGGTGAAGCAGCTTACAGTGCCTTCATGGCAGACCAGCCCGTCACCTTCTACCTCGACGCGGAAGAGCAGGGCGTCGCTATCGCAGTCGATTGCGGCAGAGACGACGCGCAGGCGGTTGCCGCTGCTTTCGCCTTTCATCCATAGCTTGTTGCGGGTGCGGCTCCAGAAGGTAACGAAGCCGGTCTGCTGTGTTTTGGTCCAGCTCTCTTCATTCAGGAAACCGAGCATCAGCACCTCGCCGGTGCTTGCGTGTTGCACGATTCCAGCGACCAACCCTCCGGCCTTTTGGAAATCGATGCCGATCTGTACTTCTGCCTGCGTCATACCCTCTCCTGAGAATGTGCCGGTGTAGCCCGCACAACAAAAGGCCCGCTCGCGTGAATCGCGTTGGCGGGCCGCTATCCTTGAGGTGCCCTCTGCTTAGAGCGCCGCGCCCGCGACATGCGCCATTCCATGGGAAGGATGGCGGCGATGCCCGGGATGGTGCTGGGTGAGGCTCATCTCTGCTTAACCGTAAGCCGGGCAGAGCCGGAAGTCAACGCGATTTGGAGCAGGGACGTCGACGGAGCAGAGTGGCGTCATAAAAATCAACGGCGGATCCCGTGGCTGCATTGAAATTACAGCACCTCTAGACGACCTATCCCGTGGCGACGGCATCTCCCTCAGAACGGCAACTGGCCGAAGAGAGATCAAGGCAATGGCAGACTATCGTGTAGCGGCCGGGCAGGCCCAAGAGGACCAGTTCACAGCGTCCATCGAGCAGTACACCTCGCAACTTCCTTCCAGCGCGTACCTTGGGCTCGCGATCGCATCCATTCTTGGCTCCGTTTCGTTCCAGCTCGCGGGCAAGAAGCATGAGGCGCTTTTTGTAGGCCAGTGGGTTGCACCTTTTCTCCTGCTTGGGATCTACAACAAAATGGTGAAGCAGCACGGATCGGACGCGCAGACGCGCAGCTAACTGTAGGTTCAGATCTACCTTTGCACGCCGGTCGGCTCAGCCTCGACCGGCGTGAACTTTTGCTGGTCGTCTTCGGCAATGCGCACCTCTCCACGGCCGATGTCGTAGACCCAGCCCGAGAGGGTGAGTTCGCCAAGAGCCAGCGCACTGGCAACCGACGGGTGAGTTCGCAGGTGTTGCATTTGCAGCAGTACATTCTGCTCGGTGAGCAGGCTGAGCAGGTCGCGTCTCCACTCGGAGCGAGCCTGCAGGCCCTGTGATGCGGCGAGGGCTGCCTTGGCATTGGTGAGCCAACTGGTGACGGTGGGCATGGCCTCGGTGGATTGCGGGTGCAGCAACGCCTTCATGGCGCCGCAGTCGGAGTGCCCACAGACTGCGACATGCTGGACCTTCAGGCCTTGTACGGCGAACTCGATAACGGCGCTGACGCCGCCCAGCATTTCACCATACGACGGTACGATATTCCCGATGTTCCGCATGACGAAGATTTCCCCCGGGCTGGCCTGGGTGAGGGATGCGGGGTCGATGCGGGAGTCCGCGCAGGTAATGAATAGCGTGTGGGGCCGCTGCTGCTCGCTTTCAACGCGTTGGAAGTTTGCAGCGTCCGCGGTGTAGACGTCGCGTCGGAAGCGCCGCACTCCCTCTTTCAACTTGTTCAATGGTGTTTCCATGCTGGGTCAGTCTACCTGCAAGGCCTTGCGGGAAGTATCAACGAGAGGTCTCCGCCAGGGCTGGGGTGGCGGGCGAGACTCCCTGAGCCGGTTCCGGTTGCACCTCGAGATCTCTGTGGCCAGCGGTTGCGGGGGGTGCGATTTTGTGGCCGAGCCGGATCATGGGCTTTTCAATGCAGTAGTAACTTACAAGGGCAGCGACAGCGGTCAGCAGATATTTCCACGGTCGTTCTGCGAGGACGAGAAGGCTCTTAGGTCGGACCATTTCCGGGAGATAGACAGGCATGAAGAAGAGGATGTGCCAGAGATAGATGCTATAGGACAGCCGCCCAATGAACCTCAAGGGGCGTAACTCGAGGAACCTGGTTGTCCAGCTGGTTGGGCTGAGCATGATGGCTATAACCCACCCGCCAAATCCATAGAAAAGAACGTTCATGTTATAGCTGAAGAAAAACACGGGTGAGAAGTGCCGCACTTCTCGGAAAAGTAGCTGTGTTCCATATTGCAGGAGGTTCAACAGCATGAGGACTGCCAGAAGCACGGTAACAACCCAGGGTTTGCCGTACCTTTCGACGAGGGTACGAGTCCTAGCGGGTCTTACGAGCAGTGCAAGCAGCGCCGGGAAGAAAAGGAACTGAAGAACCCAGTAAGAGCGGCGTTCCGAAACGATGGTTGTGTAGAGGCCAAGGTGCTGGATGTAGGTCTGCGCCAGCACCAGAACCACGAGCAAGGAGCCGAGCAGGGCAGCGCGATACCGTCTGGCAATGAGGAAAAAGACGGAGATCAGGATGTAGAAGTGTTCTTCAACGGACAGGGTCCAGAAATGGCCCACAAAGTTCGGTATACCCGGCGGCGATTTTGCTGTAACAAGGAAGTTAGCGTAAGAAAGGACAGCACTCCACCAGATAGGCCAGCCTGTTGGAATGACACTTAGAAGGCAGAGTATGGCGATCACGGCTAGATAGGTGAAAGCGGCAGGCTGGATCCGAAAAAGTCGCCGGATATAAAAATCGCGGAGGCGTATGTGACCGGACCTGGCCTCATCTTCCAGTAACCGCCAGCAGATCAAGACGCCGCTGATGGCGAAGAAGAGATCGACGCCCCAACCGCCGTAGCCCTTCCATTTGGCGTTGCTATGGCCTGCGATGGACCAGGGCAGGTCGTGTGTCATCAAGACGCCGAGGATGGCGAAGGATCGTAAGCCATCCAGACCGGGCAGGTAGCCGGACTTGGGTTTGGCAGACGACGGCACAGCCAAAGTATATCGTGCGTAGGCGTCCTCATTGAACCACCGCGGCTTCAGGTCGTCTCGCGCCACTTGATGTTGCAGCCGATGGAACCGCGCTGATTTGGGTTCGGGCGCTTGCCCTTGATCACTGCATCGAGGGCACGTCGAAGGTCAGCGCCGGTGACCGGCTCGTCGTTGCCGAAGTCGCCTCGTCTGGGACGGCTGGCATCGAGCTGGCCGCGATACACCAACCGCATCTCTCCGTCGAAGAGGAAGAAGTCGGGTGTGCAAGCGGCGCCGTAGCTGCGCGCGACCTCCTGGGCTTCGTCAAGCAGGTAGGGAAGTTCCACCCTAGCCGTTCGGCCTGCTCCCGCATGCCATCCGGACCATCGTCGGGAAACTGGGCGATGTCGTTGGACTGGATGGCGGCGATGGCAATGGGCCCTTCGCCGTTCTCGCCGGCGTAGTCGCGTGCGAGCCTGGCGAGCTCCTGTTCGACGTGCTTGACATAGGGGCAGTGCACACAAAGAAACATCACCAGAAGACCGTGTTTTCGTTGCGGACCGCCGTGCGTCGCGGTGTTGACCGTGTCGGAAGTTCCATCATCCCAGCTTAGAGCGAAGACGTCGTCGCGGCTCAGGGCGCGACCGCTGAGGACGTCGACCAGTTCAAAGGCGGGGGCAATCGTGCCCAGATCTACCATGGCGGATTCGGTGCGGGACATGTTGCTCTCCAAGGAAACTATACGGGTTCCTCCGGATGGCTGAAGGTGTTGGACCGGGGTATGCTGCGGTGCATGAAGGGCAAGTATCCGGCCAGGCGGTTGGAAGAAGCGGGCCGCGCGCAGCGGGGAGGCGCGGCAGATGCGCAAGGGGAGGGCCGGCGCCTTTGCCGGTGGTGTCAGTTGGAGATTCTGGCTCCGCGGCGGCGTACCTTTTGCTCAGAGTTCTGCGTACACCAATGGAGGCTGCGCTCCGACCCGGGATACCTGCGGGATCAGGTCTTTGCGCGGGATCACGGTGTGTGCGCCCTGTGCGAGACCGACACGGTAGCGGCTTTCGCGGCGCTTAAACGGAGCCGGGGAACTGCCCGGGAAGAGCTCCTGACCATGTGGGGATTGCGCTCCGTCCATGCGCGCAGGTCGCTGTGGGATGCAGACCACCTTCTGCCCGTGGCGGAGGGCGGTGGGCAATGCGATCTGGACAATCTGCGGACCCTCTGCCTGGTATGTCACCGCGAAGCGACGGCGGAGTTGCGATTGCGGCTGCGGCGCGAGGCCGATTTGACGGACGCACGCCCTACCGGCGCGGTATGATCGAGCGGTAACCTACATTCACATCAAAGGTCATCTGTCATGAAGCACATGCGACGCTATCTTGTCCCTGGTCTGTTCCTGCTTGTGCCTGTAATTGCTCACGCACAAACTGGGTGCATTCACTCTCCGGAATGTCCGACAGCCATTCTGGGGATAGTGGGTACGGCAGGGGCGGCGTTGTACGCGAAGTGGCGTTCGCGATAGACCCCTTGCGTCCACGATCACGGTAAGACGGGATCAGGTTCCGCGTGGGATACACTGGAACCGCTCTCGTGACCCGTGCGGTTGAGGTAAGTGTGCGGGCCGAATCAGGACTTTTTCGGCGTGAATCGAACCAATTTGAGGTTTCAGCGGTACCCCTCGCACCTGGTGTGTGCAGTCGTTCTCGTTTTCGCAGCTTCAGCGGGCAGGCATTCGGTAGCGGCACAGGCTCCGGCGGCGGCTCCTGCTCCAAGTTCAGCCGCTCCCCAGACAGCAGCCCCGCAAACTGCGGCGCCGCAGGCGGCCGGTCCACAGACAGGGGCGCCTGGAAACGGCGGCGGGGCATCGGCTTCCTCCAGCACGAATTCAAACACCACCGCCGCCAACCCCGGCGCGCAAAGGGCCGGAGGGGTGGAGGGCACCACCGTTGCTGAAGCACCGACACAGTTTCAGCAGCTTGTGGCGACGTCGACAGACCGCCTCTTGCCGATTTTCGGCCAGTCCCTCTTCAATGGCGTTCCGTCAACCTTTGCGCCAATTGTGGATGTCCCGGTGGCCCCTGATTACGTTATCGGTCCTGGGGACAGCCTTTCGATTCAAACCGTCGGCCAGGTCAATCTACAGAACAACGTGACCGTCGACCGCACGGGTGCCATCACCCTGCCGGGACTCGGTCCGGTACACGTGGCGGGTTTGCCCTTTGGGCAGCTTGAGCCGTTTTTGACACGGCAGTTCTCTAGGCTTTACCGCAACTTCGCGCTGACTGTGAACATAGGTTCGTTGCGAACTATTCAGGTTTTTGTGGTAGGGGAGGCGCGGCGTCCAGGGAGCTATTCGATCAGTTCGTTGAGCACGCTGTTGAATGCCATCCTGGCCTCCGGCGGACCGGCGAATGATGGATCTCTTCGCGACATCCAGGTGAAACGCGGCGGCGGGACGATCACCCATTTCGACATGTACGATCTGCTCCTGCACGGAGACAAATCGAAAGACGTTCGGCTGGTTTCAGGTGATGTGATCTTTATTCCGTTCACCGGCCCACGGGTTGCGGTGACAGGCAGTGTCAACGTTCCGGCGATCTACGAGCTGAAGGGAACGACGACCATCGCCGAGGCGATCGAGCTGGCGGGCGGTGAAACGGCTGTTGCGTCGACCAGCTTTGCGCGGCTGGAGCGAATCTACGAGCACTCCATGCGCAGCGTGGAAGATGTGAATCTTTCGACGCAGGGCTCGCAGGAACTGCACAATGGTGACATCCTGTCGATCAGTTCCATCATGGAGCGTTTCCGGAATGCGGTGACGCTGCGCGGCAATGTCGCCAATCCGGGCCGCTATTCGTGGCATCCGGGCATGCGGCTTAGCGATCTTTTCCCGGACAAAGCGGCGCTGATTACCCGCAACTACTGGACCAAGCGGAACGCACTGGGGCAGTACTCGCAGGACTACACGCCTGCCGGGATCTCGGCACAGGTTGGCCAAGGTTCTCTCCAGGTGAACGGTACCGCCCAGCAGCGAGAGCAGGCAAACCCCACTTCCCCCAGCTCCAATACCTCGCAGGCGTCCAGTTCCGCTTCGGGTTCGGGTTCCGCCCCCGACACAGGAACAGGTTCCGGCACGAGTCCCAATAGCGGGGCGCGCAATGCGCCGGTGACGCAGGCCGGAACGACAGTCAGCTCGGCGCTGACGGGTGTCAATACGACCTTTCCGGCCCAGAATGATGTGATTCTCAGCGCGCCGGACATTGACTGGAGCTATGCCGTGATCGAACGGCTGAGCACCAAAGACCTGAAAACCTCACTGATCCCCTTCAATCTCGGCCGGTTGGTGATGGACGGCGATGCCTCGCAGAATCTGGAGCTTGAGCCGGGCGACGTTGTTACCGTTTTTTCTACGGCGGATATCCGTGTTCCGACGTCGCAACAGACACGTTTTGTGCGGCTGGAGGGTGAATTCCTGGCTCCGGGCGTGTACAGCGTCAAGCCGGGAGAGACCCTGCGCAGCCTGCTGGCGCGCGCCGGCGGCTTTACGCCAGATGCCTACCTGTATGCGTCGGAGTTCACGCGTGAGTCTGTGCGCCGGGTAGAGACGCAGCGGCTGCGCGAGTATGCAGACCAGTTGGACGCGCAGATTTCGGCGGTGACGGCAAGTAATACGTCACGCGCGATATCGCCTACCGATCAGATTGCTGCCGGTGCGTCTGCGGCGGATGCACGGAATGCGGTTGCGCGGCTGCGCTTGATCCAGCCAGTCGGTAGAATCGTTCTGGATCTGCGCCCGAACAGCCTCGGCGTGGACAGCGTTCCGGACCTGCAACTGGAAGACGGAGATCGCTTCATCGTGCCGCGGGTCCCTTCATCGATAACGGTGGAAGGGCAGGTATATAACGCAAATGCCTTTGTGTATGACCCTGGGCGCATCATGATCGACTACCTGCACCGGGCGGGGGGGCCGGACCGGCAGGCGGACAAAAAGCGGTCGTTCATTCTGCGGGCGGATGGTTCCGTGGTCAGCCAGCAGTACGCCCAAGTGCAGCGTTCGCCGATTTTCCCGGGAGACACGATTATTGTGCCGCCTGTGATCGACCGGCGTGCGGTGTTCCAACGCGTGGTCGACCTGGCGGGCGTGGTGAGCGGCTTTGGGCTGAGCGCAGCGACGTTATACCTGTTAACGCGTCAGTAGGGAAGAATGCGCAGGGCGTCCCTGGCCCGGCCGGCCGCCCCGTCTGTACACTCTTGGAGAAGGATTCTAGCGTTTCGATGGTGAATGAACCGGACGTTCTTGAGCACCTGCACCGTACCGAGCCGGATACCGAGGAGCGGGGAGTGGACCTTGTCGCGGTCGTGGTGGCGCTGCTTTCGCAGTGGAAAATAGGGCTCATCACTTTTATTCTGGTCGCTGCTGCGGGCCTCCTCTACGTGCAGTCCCTCAAGCCGCAGTATGTTGCGTCTACGACGTTTCTTCCCAAAGGGGGGAACACCGAGACCGCCAGTCTTACGTCCATCTTCGAGGCAAACGGCCCGGGAATTCTTTACGTCGGGCTGCTGCGAAGCCGGAGCGTTCAGGATGACGTCATCAAGCGCGCGGACCTGATGAAGTATTTTGGGACCGGCAGTGCGGAAATTGCACGCCTGATTCTTGCGGGCAAGACGTCCATCAGCCAAGGCCTGGACGGCATTCTTACGCTCACGGTGCGGGATGAGAATGCGCAAAAAGCGGCGACGATCGCCAACGCGTACCTAGAGGGGCTGCAGGACCTGAGCGATCAGATGGCGCAATCGCAATTCAGGAAGACGCGCAGGTTTTTCGACAAGCAATTGGACGAAGAGCAGGAGGCGCTCGAAAAGGCACAGGATGAATTCGCTTCGCACCAGGTTCGCACCGGTGAGGTAGCTCCGGACACGCAGGCAGCGATAGGCATCAGCAATATCGCGGGACTGCAGAACCAGATTGTCGGGTTGCGGGTACAACTCTCGACGTTGTTGCAAAGTGAGAGTGAGACAAACCCCGAGGTGCAGCGACTGCGAGGCCAGATTGCGGCGTTGGAAGCGCAGAAACGCAAACAACAGACCGGCAGCGGTTCAGAGGGAGTGGGCGCCCCCATCTCGGCGGCGAGGATCCCTTCTGTTTCGTTGGACCTGCAGCGTGCGCAACGTGATGTGTCGAGTCACCAGGCACGCGTGAGCGCGCTCAACGGGCAGTTTGGCTCGATTCGCACCGATGCTGAGTTTTCGCATGCGGCCTTCGAGGTCATCGATCCGGCCATCCCGCCCGAGTTGCGTTCCTGGCCTCCACACGCGCCTTACCAGATGGCCGCGGTCTTCTTCGGTTTGTTTGCCGCGTTGGTCATGATGATACTTCGCTTGATGGCGCGCCGCATCTACGGCACAGCGGAATATCGTGCGATGTTCAGGCGGTTGCGCGGTGCTTTCTGAGTTTGCGCCGTTCTCGCTGAAGCGGTGGACGCGTGCGAAATCCCCATGGGCGATGCTGGCTGCCTATCTGCTCACGGTCTTCCTGGTGCTGTTTCCTAAAGGTGGCTTTCGACTCGGCCCTCTGCCGCTTACCTGGGGCTATCTGCTTTTGGGTGTGATCACGCCGCCCGCTTTTCTTGTGCGCTTTCTTCAGCTGCCCTTGCGCTATCCGCGCCGTGTTTTGCTGGTCATTTTCATGCTCTTGCCCATGCAGATGCTGTTTGTGTATGCGGGCAAGTACTACGGTGTGTCCAACCCGCCGTTCGCGTTCAGCACGTTTGTGGGCATCTTTGCGCTGCCCTGGATCTTCCTGTTGATCTACGGCCCTTTCTTTCCTCGCTTGGATGGCGAGCAAATGGCCCGCATCTTTTGTCTTTGCGTCTTCTGGGCCGCTGCGTGGGGTATCTTTCTTTTCTTCTTGCACCCTGTTACTCATCACTTTATCGAGGTGCCCTACCTGACGGTGAATGCGTCAGATTACGGGGAGTTGGAGAGCACAAAAAACATCGCGCGGGGCTTCTTTTTCAAGCTGATCTCGACGTACAACAACGGCAATCTATATGGCGTGGCCACGCTGTTGTTGCTGCCACTGTACACGCGGCTGGAGCCCTCTGCCGCGCGCCGTACCACGGTCAAAGTAGCTCTGTTTCTTACCCTTTCGCGCACCGTCTGGTTTGGGCTCATATTGAATGAATTTCTCTCCCTTGGGGTACAGTTGATTCGCCAGATACCTACCTTTCCTGTGCTGTACCTCGGGGCGGCGCGGAGGCGTTTTATCGCGGTGGGCGCCATCGTCGGTTTCATTTTCTTCTCTCTGCTTTTTATCAGCTCGCAAGGTGGTGGGCTGCAGTTCTTGCTCGATCTGACCGGTGGCAATCGCGTTAATCAGGTCTACGCCGCCCAGGGCTCGAGCTTGCTGCCGGAGCATGGCTTATATGGCTTCCAGGAGGTCCTGTATGCCTCCGCCGAGCAGTATTGGGGCGTCGCCGGGTTGTGGGCTTTCACCCTGATCATGTTGAGTCCGCTGGTTATCCTGGTCGGCCATGCGCGGGTGATGCGGTCGCCTCTGCAGCGCGCTGCGCTCAAAGGGCTGGTGATCTACATTGCGATGGCGGGCATCGACGGCGCGCTCGATTTCATTCCGGTCATGGCCTTTTACTGGTTTGTCTATGCCGTTTTTCTTTATGGCTGGCCGGGTGACCGGCCGGTCGTGGTGACGGAAACTGTGGCGCTCCCCGGGGCTTTCGGGCGTCTCTTCGGAAGAGTGCGGCGTCGCTTTACCCCACGACGGCCCTCGTTAGCACGGGCGTCCTGAAGTTTATCGGTACCACTTCAGGAGAAAGAGGCAGCATCGGTGAACTCACAACCTTGGTGGACACAGCAAACGACGAATCTCGGGGTGGCGGACACCGATTGCGCGCAGCAGGATGAGCGGACGCAGTTCGTCACAGAGTATCCGGTGCATAACAGTCCGGTAGGTCTTCGGTGTGGCATGAGGGAAAGACTTCTCGCGGGTGGATCGGGCATGAGGTCTCATCCGACGACCCAGGCCATCAGCAAGCGGAAAGTCTTGAGTCGCGATCTTACGCTGCTTTCGGGCGTAGACGGTTTCGTTATGCATTTTGCCGGTGCCCGCAGATGACCGGTCCGCTTGCATTTGCACAAGCGAATGGCTGGCCGCATCTGGCGACGCGCGCCGCCGTTGGTCTGCAGCGAAGGCTGCGCGACGGTTTGACCGCCCGCCATCTAGCCTCTCCGGGTTTTCGCGCGGGACGCGCCCCCAGACTACTGGGCTTGAACCACATGGAGATCGGTCCAGATTTCCGTGCCGGCGATGCGCTTTGGCTGGAGGCGGTGCTGCACTACGGGGGGGAGCGGTTCGAGCCCAACCTCGCCATTGGACCCCACGCGCGGCTCTCAGATAACGTGCACATTGCCTGTCTGAACAGGGTGACAGTTGGCGCGCACCTTCTTTGTGGGAGCCGCGTTCTGATCAGCGACCATTCCCATGGCGTGTACGACGGTCCTGGCGCGAGCGATCCAGAGATACCTCCAGCGCTCCGGCGGCTTCACTCCGCTGCTCCCATACGAGTCGGCGACAACGTCTGGCTGGGAGATGGTGTCGCGGTGCTCGCCGGGGCGATAATCGGCGATGGATGTGTGATTGGGGCAAACGCGGTCGTCACCGGAGTGTTGCCGCCGAGGACGATTGCTGTCGGCGCGCCTGCCCGGCCTATCCGCCGGTGGGACGAGCCGACACGTGCCTGGCTGTCATTCTCTCCGTCGTAAGCCTTCGTGAAGCGACGACTTGGTAGACTAGCCCGGTGCTGAAATTTTCCTCGGCGGCCTGCGTGTGACCCGGGCTGCCTGTACCATCGTTTCGCCAAACTACCTGCACTTCGCGAGAACCCTGGCCGGCTCCTACGTTGCGCAGCATCCGGATCAGCGTTTCTTTGTGCTTATCGTGGCAGACCTGCGCGATCCCGCCCCGTTCACCATCGATGCAAGTTTTACGCCTGTAATGCTCGAGGAGATCGGGCTGTCGAACGTGCGGGCGCTGGCGATGAAATACGACATCCTCGAATTGAACACAAACGTCAAGCCGACCTTTATAAAGCACCTCCTGGACAGGCACGGGCTCGATTCTCTGGTGTATCTGGACCCGGACATTTTCGTGTACAGGGCGCTTGATCCGGTCTTTGAGGCGCTCGAGGCCGGGATGACGGCTGTGCTTACGCCGCACATGACCACGCCGGTTTTCGACGGAAAATCCCCTTCGGAACAGGATCTGCTCTACAACGGGACCTACAATCTCGGCTTCCTTGGCGTAGGTCGGACAGCGGAGAGTCGCCGGTTGCTGGATTGGTGGGAGAACCGCTGCCTGCAGGTGGGCTTCAGCGAGGGCCGCACTGGGCTGTTTGTCGATCAGAAATGGATGAACCTGGCGCCCGGGCTTTTTGACAAAGTGTCTGTCTGCCGTGATCCGGGCCTGAATATGGCGTACTGGAACCTGCATGAGCGCACCCTAAAGGCAGGCGAGCCGGGAATTCTCGTTCAGGGTTCGGAGAACACGGTTCCGCTTCGCTTCTTCCATTTTTCGGGGCTGGACAGTGCGGATGGGGAGGTCATCTCGCGAAACACTGACCGGTTTACCTTGGCGGCACGACCTGATCTGCACACGCTGTTTTCGGGCTACCGAGCGGCGCTGGCCGCGAACCAGGGCAGCGCAGCCGAGGTTCTGCCCTACGGCTTCGATCAGTTCTCCGATGGGACGACCGTGACGCGGCTTGCCCGCCGGCTGTATGCGGCGCATCAGGAACGTTTCCGTGACGATCCCTTCGACGCCGGGGGAGATTTCGCGCGCTTTGCGCGAGAGCAGCGCTTGATCAAGGGCAAAATCAAGCCGGCCAAGAGCACGTGGAAGGAATTCAACCCGGAGGACAGGCGCGTCGGTGCGGTGCACCGGCTGCTGCGGGCTTCTTTGCGGGTGCTTGGACCGCATCGCTATGAACTGTTGATGCGCTACCTTGCGCACATCAGCGTACTGCGCCATCAGGCTGTGTTTCTGCGGGATCCACGATGGTCGAAATCAGCCAGCAACCCCGAGCCTCGGTAGCGATGGCCGCCCTGGATACGGCTATGCCTGCACATCGCCTGCTTCTGATCAAATTTGGTGCGATCGGCGATGTCGTGATGGCGATCCCGGCGGCGGCCGCGCGGCATGCGGACGGGTATCAGGTCGATTGGGTTTGCACCGAAGCCGTCGCGCCTGTGCTTCGCTTATATCCCTGGATCCATGTGATCGAGGTCAACGAGCTGAAGCTGCTGCGCGGCAGTGTTCGGGAGCGTATGGCAGCCGTTCGAGGCCTCTGGCGGACGCTCGGCCGACGTGTGAAAGAAGCCGGCGGATACGACCTGATCGCAACGCTCTACTATGACCGTCGCTACGGGCTATTAAGCCTGCCATTTCGTGCTCAGCGAAAGGTGAGCCTTTCTCGAACCGACCGCAAGTTCATGCTTCTGCCGGGACGGCACCATACGGACGAGTACGACCGTATCCTGAGTGGGCGGGCTGACGGGGAATGGCCGTCCCAACTGGCGCCTTTCCGGGTACAGGATCTGCCGGCCCCTGCCAGAGCGGTGAACCCGAGCACACCAAGGGTCGTGGTGGTGCCGGCGGGGGCCCGCAACGTTCTCCGGGATGACGCGCTTCGGCGATGGCCAGTGGAGAGCTACGTTGTGCTTGCGGCAGCTCTGCTTGCGCAGGGATACGAGGTTGTGCTGGCTGGTGGTTCGGAGGACGCATGGGCGACCCCGTTCTTTTGCGAGATCCAGGAAAAAACCGGACCGGGCCGATTCGCCAACCTGATCGGGAAGCTGAGTCTTGTGGAAACGCTGGCGCTGCTGGATTCAGCGGCTGTGACGGTCACCCATGACACGGGGCCCCTGCACCTGGCGGGCATCACGTCGACTGCGATTGTGACTCTTTTCGGGCCTACAGATCCGCACGGACGGCTGCCGCACCGGGAGAACACCTTGGCAATCTGGGGTGGAGAAGACTTTGCCTGCAGGCCATGTTATGACGGTCGTGACTACGCGCCATGTCAGCACAATGGCTGCCTGGCGCAGATCACGCCCGCCACCGTGCTTCGTGAGGTGCAGCGCTTCGTGCAGGCAAGGGCGCATGGCCGCAGCCTGCCACCTCAAGTCATCACGCAGCAGGCTGGAGGTTTGGTGCAGATGCAGGCAAGGGGAGAGGTATGACGAACTCGGGGCATCGTGCGCTGTTTCTTGATCGTGACGGTGTCATCAACCAGGAAGTGGGGTATCTGCACCGGCGGGAGGATGTCCATTGGGTGGACGGCATCTTTCGGCTCTGCCGACGGGCGAAAGCATTGGATTTCCGGATGATCGTGGTGACCAACCAGGCGGGAATCGGGCGCGGCCTGTACACGACGGAGGACTTCGAGGCCCTTATGCGCTGGATGGAAGACGAGTTCCGCATCCAGGGCGCTGCGCTGGATGCGGTATATCACTGTCCCTATCATCCGGAGCACGGTGTGGGCGAGTGGCGGCGAGAGCACGAAGATCGTAAGCCGGGCCCGGGGATGCTGCGGCGGGCGGCGCGGGATCTTGGGCTGAATCTGACTCGCTCTATTCTGGTGGGCGACCGCTGCACGGATGTGGGCGCGGCGAATGCGGCTGGGCTGAAGCAGGCTTTTCTGCTCACCGGAACGGAGTTCGGTGTCTGCGATGGGAACTATATGCCCGTCAAAAGCTTGGTAGAGGTTGAGCAGTGGCTGGAGGCGAACGGCTGAAGGCTTCAGAACCCCTCGGCATCGGCAAAGCGAAGACCGGCGGCGTCCTTAGGGGAGACGATCGGGAGCGGTTCTTGGAGCTGAGCGAGCGGCCATCGGATATTTAGGTCCGGATCGTTCCATAGAATGGTTTGCTCTCCCTCCGGATCGTAGGGCCGCGTGACTTTGTACTGCACGTCGGCGGTGACCGAGAGAACAAGAAATCCGTGGGCGAATCCTTCCGGAATCCACAGCATTTCCAGATCACCGGCCGAGGTTAACGGGGTGAGTTCCACGCCAAACCATTGCGCGAAGCTTTCCGACCCTCGGCGCATATCCACCGCGACGTCCCATATTCGGCCTGAGAGCACACGAACGAGCTTTCCCTGCGGTTGACGCACCTGACAATGAAGGCCCCGGAGGACGCCATGGCGGGAGTGGGATTGATTATCCTGGGCGAACTCGCGGGGCAGGCCGGCTGAGGCGAACGCTTGCTGATTGAAGGTTTCGGTGAACCAGCCACGTTCGTCTTGGAAGCGCCGTGGGGTGATGAGCTTGAGGCCACACAGCCCGAGGTCGGAGACGCGCATCGAACCAGACTATAGGGAGAGCGGAATCTGGCAGGAGTGGAAGCCCGAACAATCCGCACATACCTAAAGAGTTGAAGGGGAACGTTGCAGCTTTTGGTAACCTATCGAATCGTCGTGCAAGAAGAGCTTGCAGGGGGTAGACTAGGAATAACTAAACCGCTGCCCTGCTATACTTTCCGAGCGATTTCGACCACGGAAGCCATTCTCTGAGAAAGAGGAGGTATTCCAGAGACCACGGGAATGAGCCCGCTTTGAGCTCCGCCCTGAACAATCGGCCCTCCCGCTGAGCGCCTGCGGAGGGTCGAGGAGAGTACCGCCCGGCATGGTTGAGCATTGGGACTCGAATGAGGTGGAGGCAGCGCAGCCGCGCGCTTTTCTTCTAGATGATTCCGCGGCGACAGGCTTCGTCCCGCGTCCTGCCCCAGTGCGGTCAAGTCCCGAGCACCTTCTTCGCTATAGGGTGTTGAAGCGCGGACTTGATCTCGCGCTGGTCCTGCTTTGTCTTCCAGTGTTGCTTCTGATTATTGCCTCGATAGCTCTCGCGATTCGCCTCACCTCACCGGGGCCAATCTTCTTTTCCCACCGCCGCATCCGCGGCCATGGCCGATTTTTCTCAATGTGGAAATTCCGCACAATGTGCGTGAACTCGGCCGAGGTGCTGGAGAGTTATCTGGCGGCCAATCCGGAGGCCCGCGCAGAGTGGCGCAAGACTCACAAATTAAAGAACGATCCCCGTGTCACGCGCGTCGGTGAGTTTCTTCGCCGCACAAGTCTCGATGAGCTTCCTCAGATCTGGAATGTTTTTTCCGGCAGCATGAGTCTTGTGGGGCCGCGTCCGATTGTGGCGGCGGAGGTAGAGAAATATGGAGAGTATTTCGCAGACTACTGCATGGTGAAGCCTGGCGTTACGGGCTTGTGGCAGGTATCAGGGCGTAGCCAGGTGAGCTATCCAGAGCGTGTTCAGTTGGACCGCCGCTATGCCAATAGTTGGACGCTGATGGGCGATATGAGAATCCTTTGTCGCACCCTATCTTCTGTGGCCAATCAGGACGGAGCGTATTAAGGGGAAGCCGCCTCGGGTAGACGGCCGGTTGGGCGATACTGGGAACAGATGAAGCGCGGCAGTAAACGGAATCGGCAACTGGACGTTCTAGTGGGGACGCCCGCACTTCACGCTCTAGCAACATTCCGGACCCGACGGCGCCGGATACCGTCCAAGCCGAGGCGTATTGGCGTGATGTGCTCGCCGGCGTTGGGGGACACGCTGCTTTTCTCCGGCGCGCTGCAGGACCTGCGCGCTGCGTTGCCCGATGCACACATCACGCACGTGTGTATGCCGCAAAACCTGGCCGCGGCGGAGATCATCCCTGGGGCGGATGAGCGTTTGGTGGTCGACCTCACACGGCCCGCCAAGACGGTCAGGCGTTTGCGCCGGATGAGATTCGACCTCTTTTTGGACTTCACAAGCTGGCAACGGCTGACCGCCGTCTATACCTTGCTCGCCGGGGCGCGGTATACCGTGGGTTTTCAGACGCCCGGGCAGCGCCGCAGCCGAGGTTACGACCATAAGGTCCCGCATCGGGACGACCGGCATGAGACGGCGAACTTCCGCGCTCTGCTGCAGGATTCTGGACTGGATGCGGCATGGGGACGACCTCACGAGCCTTCGGTTGCCGTTCCAGCTCCCGAGACGTGGCCCTTCGGTGAGGAAACGGATGTCATTGCACTTCATCTTTGGGCAACGGGGCAGCGCGCCCGTTTGCGCGAGTGGCCGGAAGAGCGCTGGATTGCTTTGGCCGGGCAGTTAGCACGGCCGGAGACGATGTTTATAGTGACAGGTGGACCTGCGGACCGTGAGCGCACCGACCTGTTTGTTGCCCAGTTGCGTTTGGCCGGTCTGCGCGCCGAGGGTTTTGTCAGCCCGGACGGTTTCCGCACGTTGACTCATTTGCTGCGCCGAAGCCGTCTTGTGGTCTCGGTGAACACGGGAGTGATGCATCTGGCGGCTATTGCCGGGGCGCGTACCGTGGCGATTAACGGCCCAAATCGTAATGCGCGATGGGGACCGGTAGGGCCGAGAGCCATCGGGGTGGAGGCTCCTGGCGAAGGCTGCGGGTTCCTTCACCTTGGGTTTAACTTTGATGGGAACGCGGAGGACTGCATGGAACGAACGTCGGTGGAACTGGTGTTGTCCGCATGCAGAGCGTTACTGCAAGCGACTTCCGAAAGCACTACGGATGCGGTACCGATTCCGGAGCTGGCGTTCACGGAGGCTCGCTGATGCAAGCCATGCGGGATGTCATCCGGGGTTCGTTGGCGCGGAGTCTGCGTCTGCTGACGGAGGAAGATCGCCTCGCCTCGGCGCTTCCCGTGGTCTGTGGGTCGGCTATGTCGAGCCACTGCGAGGTGATGCGGCTGGACGAGGAGCGAACGCTCCATGTGCGGGTGGATGCGGCGGAGTGGATGGCGTCCGCCGTGGGAATGAAAGCGATTGTGCAGCATGACCTGCAGCGGGTGTCTGGAGTACACCTGGCAGGGGTACACTTTGTGCACGCGGGCTCCGCGCCAGACAGGCCACCTCGCCCGCACTTCGAGCTTACCCAGGTCGAGCCAGGACACCAGCGCCCAGGCCGCCGCTACACCTCCTCACCAAAGGGCAGAACGATATGACTGAAGTTGCCGGGACGGCGCGCGTCTCGCTGGAAGAGGTTCGTCATGTGGCTGATCTGGCGAACCTGGAACTGACCGAGGAAGAACTGCCCCGTATGGCGCGCGACCTCCACGCCATGCTGGGTTATATTGCGCAGTTGAGTGAGTTGGATACGGCGTCGCTGCCGGCGATGGCGCAGGTTGCCGAAGCGCTGGGGGAAGCGCCGGCGGAGGCAGGTGAGGCGTTGCGCCGTGACCAGGTCCGGGCGTCAGTGGATCGCGCACAGGTGATGGCTGATGCGCCGGAGACAGATGGGCGTTTCTTCAAAGTGCCGAAGGTCATCGAGCGCTAGCTGCAGGCGGCGATAGCGCTTCATGCCGGAAATCCTGCGAGAATAGAGGCATCCATGATTGAAGCTCCCCAAGCTCTTGAGACCCTGTCGATTGCCGCGGCGCGCGCTGCTGTTGCCGAAGGGCGCAACTCGGCCGTTATGTTAGCTTCGGCCCATTTCGAGCGCATTGCTGCGCAGGATGGCGAGCTTGGCTGCTATCTGGCGCTCAGCCGCGAGAGGGCGTTGGTGCAGGCAGAGCGGGTGGACGCGGATGCCCGCGCAGGCAGTGCGTTGGGGGCTCTGGCAGGGGTGCCGGTGGCAGTGAAGGACGTGCTGGCGACGGAGGGCGTGGAAACGACCTCGGGGTCGAAGATCCTGGCTGGATGGCACCCGCCGTACGACGCGACGGCGGTGGCGAAGCTGGAGGCGGCGGGAGCCGTTGTGCTGGGCAAGCTGAATTGTGATGAGTTTGCCATGGGTTCGTCGAATGAGAACTCGGCATACAAGCCGGTGCGTAATCCTCGGGCGCTGGACCGGGTGCCTGGGGGATCTTCGGGGGGGTCGGCTGCGGCAGTGGCGGCGGGGTTGTGCGTGGCGTCGCTGGGCACGGATACGGGTGGGTCGATACGGCAGCCGGCGGCGTTCTGTGGCGTGGTCGGTGTGTTGCCTACTTACGGGCGCGTGTCGCGGTATGGGCTGATTGCGTTTGGGTCGTCGTTGGATCGGGTGGGGCCGTTGACGCGGTCGGTGGAGGATGCGGCGGTGATGCTGGAGGTGCTGGCAGGGCCGGATGCGATGGATGCTACGGCCTCGGAGAAGCCGGTGCCGAGCTATGCGGCGGAGTTGGGCAAGGGTGTGGCTGGTTTGCGGATCGGTGTGCCTGAGGAGTACTTCGGTGAGGGGTTGGATCCTGAGATACGGGATGCTGTGGAGCGGGCGCTGGATGGCTTGCGGGCTTCTGGATGCACGGTGGAGCGGGTGAGTCTGCCGCATACGAAATATGCGGTGCCGACGTATTACGTGATCGCTACGGCGGAGGCGAGTTCCAACCTCTCGCGGATGGATGGAGTGCGGTTTGGGTTGCGGGCGGAGTCGCGGACGTTGAGTGAGATGTATCGGCGGACGCGGGATGAAGGGTTTGGGGCTGAGGTGAAGCGGCGGATTCTGCTGGGGACGTATGTGTTGTCGGCGGGATACTACGATGCGTACTACCGCAAAGGGCAGCAGGTGCGGACCTTGCTGACGCGGGACTTTCTCGAGGCGTTTGCGAAGGTGGATGCGCTGGTTTGTCCGGTGACGCCGACACCTGCGTTCAAGATTGGGGAGAAGACGGATGATCCTTTGCAGATGTATCTGGAGGACATCTACTCGGTTGCGGCTTCGCTGGCGGGGATCTGCGGGATGAGTGTGCCGGCGGGAACGACAGCGGCTGGGTTGCCGATCGGGGTGCAGGTCCTAGGGAAGCATTTCGATGAGGCAACCGTGTTGCGGGTGGGTGCGGCGATCGAGGCGGGACAGCGGGGATAGGTACCCCCCCGGGGGGTACTTTTTGCTAAAGTACATTGAAGTCAAGACTTAGTGGGGTACCTAGAGCGGTCGCAGGTACCCCAATATCTCTGCTACTCGAGAATAAAGGGTGTCTTCAGGGTAGCAAAGGTGGGGTTAATTGTAGGCAATCCGAGATGAGATTCCCCGGCCAGGCTTCACTCCACGCTTTCGCGTTGGTGAAATGGGCCACCCGGAGGGGTCTGCGCGGTGCGAATGGGCCAGCGGGATGGTTCTGCGGCTAGAATCGACCGGGTTTCCATGAGGCGCGAAATGGACAAGCGTAATTTTCTGAAGGGCTCTGCTGCGACGGCGGCTGCGATGGCGCTGCCGAGTTGGCGTGCGTGTTTGGCGTCGGCGGACGCGGCGATTCCGAGAACGAACTGGTCGGGCAACTACCATTACCGGACCGACAAGGTGTTGCAGCCCGGGTCGGTGGCTGAGGTTCAGGATGCGGTGCGGAGCGTGGATGCGGTTCGTGCGTTGGGAACCCGGCATGCATTCAATGGCATGGCGGACTCGCAGAATGCGCAGATCTCTACGCTGAAGCTGAAGGGTGCGGTGGTGGATCCGGCATCGCGCACCGTGGCGGTGGGGGCGGGTATCCGGTATGGGGATCTGGCGACGCTTCTGGATGCGCAGGGGTTTGCGCTGCACAATCTGGCGTCTTTGCCGCACATCTCAGTGGGCGGCGCGTGCGCAACGGCGACGCACGGATCAGGCAGGGGAAATGGAAATCTGGCGACGGCTGTGAGGGCGATTGAGTTTGTCGCGGCGGACGGGAGCGTCCATACGCTTTCGCGCGAGAAGGATGGAGCACGTTTTCCCGGGGCGGTGGTCGCGCTGGGAGCGCTGGGCGTGGTGACGCAGCTTACGCTGGCGGTGCAGCCTCGCTATGACATGACCCAGGTGGTCTACCAGGAGCTGCCGTTCAGCGAACTGGAGCGTCATCTGGGCGACATCATGGGGGCGGGGTATAGCGTCTCGCTTTTCACGGACTGGCAGAACGGACAGGTGGGTGAGGTCTGGGTCAAGCGGCGTGTCGACCAGGGCGGGGCGGCTGCTCCGCCGGCGCGCTTCTACGGGGCCAAGCTGGCGACGAAGAAGCTGCATCCCATCCCGGATCATCCGGCGGAGGCCTGTACCGATCAGATGAATACAGTCGGTCCCTGGTACGAACGACTTCCGCATTTCAAGCTGAACTTCACGCCTTCCAGCGGACAGGAGATCCAGACGGAGTTTTTCGTGCCGTTCGATCGAGGGTACGAGGCTGTCCGTGCCGTGGAGACTTTGAAGGACAGGATCACGCCGCACCTGTTTATTACGGAACTGCGTTCGATTGCCGCTGACGATCTTTGGATGAGTATGGCGTATCAACGCCCTTCGCTGGCGATCCACTTTACCTGGAAGCCTGAGTCCGAGGCGGTAGCGGAGATCGTTCCGCAGATTCAGGCGAAGCTTGCACCTTTTGCGGCCCGGCCGCACTGGGCAAAGGTGTTCTTCATGGATCGCGGGCAGATTGAGCCGCTGTATCCACGGGCGCAGGATTTTGAGCAGCTCTCAAGCGAGTTCGATGCGAAAGGCAAGTTCCGCAATGCCTACATGCGGGATCATCTTGCCTAGAGTGCAGGTGCGGGTTGGATCCGCGGCTGCGGCTCAGCCCGACTTGGCTTCCTCTCCAGAGTGTTTTTGAGCGGCTTTGAGGGCCTGGTCGATGCTGACGGGTCTACGTCTGAACCCACCCTTTCGCTTTGCGAAAGAATGGGCCACCCACATCTCCGGTGGGATGGCGTGAGAGGCTGGATGTTGTGTGGCGTGCTGGAATTGCGGTGATTTGGATGGCCGGGATGGGCGTGGGGAGCGCTCAGACCACGGCGACGGTGTGTGTGCGGGATGGGCAGGGACTTGCTGTGGCGGGGGCGGCGGTGTCGGGGGGGACGGTGAGAGGCGGGGGGGGGGGCCGCGGGCGCGGGGGGGGGGGGGGTGTATCGGGGGTGGTGGATGGGGGGCGCAGGTGGGGGGGGAGCAATGCGCGGGTTAGGGTTTGTACGTAGGGTAATCTCGCTTAAAA
>CAXUDN010000029.1:0-36290 GCA_964249715.1 uncultured Acidobacteriaceae bacterium | reverse complement strand
ATTTTGGGGGGTGCGGGAGAGCAGGATGCGGGAGGTGGTGTGGTCAAAGGGGGTGATTGGGCAGGTCACGACGTCGCTGGGGCTGGGGGAGATTGCGATTGCTGGGGTGGCGGGGGATCAGCAGGCGGCGCTGTTTGGGCAGCTTTGCACACAGCCGGGCGAGGCGAAGAATACCTACGGGACGGGGTGTTTTCTGCTGCAGCATATTGGGTCGGAGTTTCGGCTGTCAGAGCAGCGTTTGCTGACGACGCTGGCTTGCGGGGTGGAACAGAGGCTGGAATATGCGCTGGAGGGGAGTGTTTTTATTGGCGGGGCAGTGGTGCAGTGGCTGCGGGATAATTTGAAGTTCTTCAGTGCTTCAGGAGAGGTTGAGGCGCTGGCGGCATCGGTGACTTCTTCGGGGGGGGTGTACTTTGTTCCGGCGTTTGTGGGGTTGGGGGCGCCGCACTGGGATCCTTATGCCGGGGGGTTGCTAATAGGACTGGAGCGGGGGACAGAGATCGGGCACATTGCGCGGGCGGCGCTGGAGAGCATCGCGTTCCAGGTTACGGACGTGTTGATGGCGATGGACCGGGACACGCCGAAGCCGTTTTCGGAGTTGCGGGTGGATGGCGGGGCGGCGGCGAACGATCTGCTGATGCAGTTCCAGGCCGATCTGCTGGGCGTGCCGGTGCGGCGGCCGGCGGTTTTGGAGACGACGGCGTTGGGGGCGGCGTATCTGGCGGGGTTGGCTACCGGGTTTTGGGCGAATTTGGAGGAGATTCGGAAGCACCGGAAGGCGGATCGGGTGTTCTCGCCGGGTGGGGATAGGGAAGAGTCAAAGAAACGTTCGGCGCGCTGGCAGGATGCGGTGGAGCGGGCGCGTGGATGGAATAAGGGGGCCGTATGAAGCGGGAAGTGATGCTGGAACGGGTGTCGGGGCGCACGACGCCATGGGACATGGTGGTGATTGGGGGTGGGGCTACGGGGGCCGGGGTTGCGGTGGACGCGGCGGCGCGAGGATTCGACGTGCTGTTGCTGGAGCGGGAAGATTTTGGCAAGGGAACGTCAAGCCGGAGCACGAAGCTGGTGCATGGCGGGGTGCGGTATCTGGAGCAGGGCAATGTGTCGCTGGTGATGGAGGCGCTGAAGGAACGGGGGATTTTGCGGCAGAACGCGCCGCACCTGGTGCATGATCTGCGATTTGTAGTGCCGAATTACTCGTGGTGGGAGGCGCCGTTTTATGGGATCGGGATGAAGATTTATGACCTGCTGGCGGGCAAGTATGGGTTTGGGCGGTCGCGGATTCTATCTCGCGAGGAGACGCTGGAGGTGCTGCCCGGGATACGGCAGGATGGGCTGCGTGGAGGCGTTGTGTACCATGACGGGCAATTCGACGACAGCCGGTTATTGATCCACCTGATGTTGACGGCCGTGGACCATGGGGCGACGGTGGTGAACTACATGCCGGTGGTGGCGTTGACGCGGGGTGAGGACGGGTTTGTTTCCGGGGTGGTGGCGGAGGACCGGGAGAGCGGGCGGCGGACCACGATTGCGGCGAACGTCGTGGTAAATGCGACGGGGATGTTTACCGATGAAGTGCGGGGAATGGCGCGGGGCGATGCGGAGCCGATGGTGGCGCCGAGCCAGGGGATTCATCTGGTGCTGGACCGGTCGTTTTTGCGGGGGGATTCGGCGGTGATGGTGCCGCATACCAGCGATGGGCGAGTGCTGTTTGCAATTCCCTGGCATGGGAAGACGGTGGTGGGGACGACGGATACGCCGATCGAGCGGGCGGAGTATGAGCCTCGGCCATTTGAGGAGGAGATTGCGTTTGTGTTGGAGACGGCGCAGCAGTACCTGAGCCGGCCGCCTCGGCGTGAGGACATTTTGAGCATTTATGTGGGGATTCGGCCGCTGGTGCGGGCGGCGGGGGCGGACAAGACGAAGACGGCGGCGCTTTCGCGGGACCATACGATCCACATCGATGAGTCGGGATTGCTGACAATTGTTGGAGGGAAGTGGACGACGTACCGGCATATGGCGGAGGACTGCGTGAATCATGCGATCACGCTGGGCAAGTTGAAGGATGTGGCTTGTTCTACGGCCGCGCTGCGGGTGCATGGGTATTTGCAGGATCCTGGGACTTTCGGGCATCTGGGGGTGTATGGGACGGATGCGGAGCAGATTCGGCAGTTAGCGGCGGATCAGCCGGACTTGGGGGAGCGGCTGCATCCAGAGTTGCCGTATCTGCGGGCGGAGGTGGTGTGGGCGGCGAGGAACGAGATGGCACGGACCGTGGATGATGCCCTGGCGCGGCGTACGCGGGCGCTGCTGTTGAATGCGAAGGCGGCGATTGAGGCGGCGGAGGAGGTGGCGGGAACACTGGCGCGAGAGACGGGGCGGGATGCGGCTTGGGCTGCGGAGCAGGTGCGGGAGTTTCGGGCGATGGCGGCCCAGTACACGCCGGAGGCTCGTGGGTTATAACGGCTGGGCGGTCATTGCTGCTCTGGAGTGTGTATGCGGAATGAGATTCTCGGCGAGTTTATGGGGACGTTGGTTCTGATTTTGTTGGGGGATGGGGTGGTGGCGGCGGTTTCCCTGAAGCGCACCAAGGCCGAGGGCGCAGGGTGGCTGGTGGTTACGACGGCGTGGGCGTTTGCGGTATTTTGCGGCATTTTTGTGTCGCAGCTGTTTGGGAGTCCGGATGCGCACTTAAGCCCCGCGTTCACGCTGGCGTTTGGGATCAAGAATCATGAATTCCGGAAGCTGGCACCGTATGCCCTGGCGCAGCTCGCGGGGGCGTTCTGTGGGGCGGTGCTGGTGTGGCTGTTTTACTTTCCGCACTGGAAGGAGACGCCGGATAGAGAGGCGAAACTGGGGGTATTTTGTACGTCGCCAGCGATCCGGTCGATGGGATGGAACCTGCTTTCCGAGGTGATCGCGACGTTTGCGCTGGTGCTGGTGGCGGGGGCGATCAGTTCGAAGCTGGTGTTGTCGACGGGGGCGGCGGCGGGCGTGAGTCCGTTTCTGGTGGGGTGTGTGGTGTGGGGGATCGGGTTGTCGTTGGGAGCGACTACGGGGTATGCGATCAATCCAGTGCGGGACCTTGGGCCGCGGTTGGCGCATGCGGTTTTGCCGATTGCGGGAAAAGGCGGATCGGACTGGGGGTATGCGTGGGTGCCGGTGCTGGGACCGATGCTGGGGGCGGCAGGAGCGGGATTTGTGTTGTTGTGGCTGGGGGCGTGACGGCTACTCGACGGTGACGGTAACCGCGGTGGTGAAGGTGGTTTTGGGGTTGGCGGCGTCACTGCCGGTGACCGTGAAGGTGTATTGGCCTGAGGTGGTGGCGGGGATGGTGGTTTTCGCTATGGTTCCGCCGCTGGCTCCGCCTGAGCCACCGCAACCAAGGATTCCGCCGATCGATGCGAGGGCGAGGAGGAGTGCGAGGACCGGTAGGCGACGGCGCTTGCGTGCGGGGTTGAGGAGCAGGAGAAGGCAGGCGAGCGCGGGGGTGCCGAGGCCGAAGGTTTTCCAGGGGACGAAGGGCTTGGCGAGGGCTGCCGAGCCAGCGGTGGTCGTGACGGAGAGCGTGGAGGTGGCCGTGTTGCCGGCGGTGCTCTGGAGGGTGGCGGGACTGAGATTGCAGGAGGGCTGGCTCTGGGCGTTGGTGGGGTAAGCGGTGAGGGCGCAGGTGAGATTGAGGGTGCCGGCGTAGGTGCCTGCCTGGAAGATGAGGGCGGCGGTGGCGGTGGCTCCTGCGGCGATGGCGGCTGGTGTGGATGCGCTTAGCAGGGCAGGGGCCACGGAGACGGTGGTGGTGGTGTCGACGGGGGCGTAGGTCGGGTCGCCGGTGTAGGTGGCGGTGAGGGTGGGTTGGCCGTCGGGGAGGGTGCCTGCGGAGACGGTGAAGGTAGCTGAGCCGTTGGTGAGGTCTTGTTGGGTGGTGTAGGTTCCGCTGGCGAGCGTGATGAGTCCGGTAGGGGAGGGCTGGCTGGTGCTGCCTGCTACGGAGACGGTCACGGTGAGGCTTTGCATGTCCGTGATGGTGGTGGGCGCGGCAGTGGCCGTGATGGTGGCGGAGGCGGTGCCGATCGCTGGGGTGACGGTGACTGCCGAGGTTTGGGTGGAGGGATTGTAGGCGGTTGCGGCGGTGTTGGGGGTATAGGTGGCATTGAGGGTGTCGGTGCCAGTGGGGAGGGTACCTGGGGCGAGAGTGAAAGTGGTTGTTGCGGCGGTGAGGAGTTGCTGGGTGGTGTAGGTGCCGCTGGTCAGCGTAACGGAGCCAGTGGGGGTGGGGTTGCCGGTGGGAGCGCTGACGGCGACGGTGACTGTGAGGGATTGGGCGGTGGTGATGCTGGTAGCGGATGGGGTGACTACGATCGTGGGGGTGACCTTAGGGGGTGCTGCTACGGAGAGCGAGGAGGTAGCGAACGCGGGATTGTAGGTTGTGGCACCTGCGCTGTCGGGAGTGTAGGTGGCGGTCAGGGTGTCTGTGCCCGTGGCCAAGGCGCCGGCGGGAACGGTGAGGGTGATTGGGCCGTTGCTGACGGGGTTTGCGGGGGAGATATAGCCGGCACCGGCTAGCGTGAGGGTTCCGGTTGGGGTGGGATTGCCTGCTGTGCCGGTTACGGTAATGGTGGCGATGACCGGCTGGGCTGCCGTGATCGACGTGGAGGAGAAGGTAAGGGCGACGGTGGGGGTGGTCTTGGGAGGTGTGGTGACGGTGATCGTTGTGGTGGCGTTCGCGGGGTTGTAGAGGATGGAGGCAGCGGTGTCAGGGGTGTAGGTGGCGGTGAGGGTGTCAGTGCCCGCTGCTAGAGCGCCGGCGGGGAGGGTAAGACTGGCGGCGTTGTTGGTGAGAGGAGCTGGAGCGGAGGTGTAGCCCGCGCTGCTGAGTGTGACAGCGCCGGTGGGATTGGGATAGCCGCCGGCGGGGCTGACGGTGATCGTTGCGGTGAGGCTTTGGGTGGTGGTGATGGTGGCGGCAGAGGGCGTGAGGGTGAGGGTGGGGGTGGTTTTTGGGGCCTGGGTGACCGTGACCGTGGAGGAGCCGGAGGCGGGGTTGTAGGTGGTGGCGCCTGGGGTGTCGGGAGTGTAGGTGACGTTGAGGGTGGCGATGCCTGCGACGAGCGCGCCGGCGGGAAGGGTGAGAGTGGCGGTGCCGTTGGTGAGGGTTGTGGCGGCTGAGGTGTAGTTGCCGGTGGTGAGGGTGACTGTGCCGGTGGGGGTAGGGTTGTTCGTGCCGCCACTGACGGAAATGGTGACGGTGACGGCCTGGAGGGTGGTGAAGGTGGCGGCGGAGGGGGTAACGACAAGGGTGGGGGTGAGAGGTTGGGCGGTGAGTTGGGTGGGGGTGGAGGCGCTGGCGGCGTAGACGGTATCGCCGGGGAAGGAGGCGGTGACGGCGTGGGCGCCGGTGCCGAGCGGGGCAATGCCGGTGGCGGTGGCTGCCGCGGACTGGGCGAGTTGGCCTGGAAGGATGGTGAGGGTGTTGGTTTGGTTGTCGGTGACGGCGAGGTCGGGAATGCCGTCGCCATTGAGGTCGGCAGCGGCCATGAAGGTGGGATTGCCGGCTGTGATGGTGGGACCGGCGGTGAAGGTTCCGTCGCCGTTGCCAAGCAGGGTCAGGATCTTGCCGCTGTTAAAGAAGGAGACGGCGAGGTCCGGTGTTCCGTCACCGTTAAGGTCGGCGAGCAGGAGGGAGATTGGCTCGAAGGTTATGGAGAGACTGACGGTGCTGGCGGTAAAGGTGCCGTCGCCTTTGCCCAGCAGGATGGTAACGGTGCTGTCGTAGTAGTTGAGAACGGCCAGGTCAGGGATACCGTCGTGATTGAAGTCGCCGGAACTGAGTGCCTGGGGGTCAGAGCCGACTGGGACGTCGGGCCCCTGGCTGAAGGTTCCGTCGCCGTTGCCGAGAAGGATGGAGACGTTGTTGTTGCCGCCATTAGCGACAGCGAAATCGGAAATCCCGTCGCCGTTGAAGTCCCCGACGATGATAGCTTCCGGATTAGAGCCGGTTTGCGGGCTCAGGGATGAGGGCGTGAACGTGCCATCGCCGTCGCCGAGCAGAATCGTGACGGAAGAACTTGAGGCGTTCAGGACGGCGAGGTCGAGCTTGCCATCCCCGTTGAAGTCACCTGTCACCATACAGGTCGGATTGGCGCCGGTTTGCGGACTCAGGGGCGCGGGCGTGAACACTCCGTCGCCGTTGTTGAGAAGGACGGTCACGGAGTTGCTGGCGCGGTTGACGACGGCGACATCGATCTTGCCGTCTGCGTTGAAGTCCGCCGTGACGACAGCGGCGGGTCCGGCTCCGGTAGGTAAGGTGGCATTTGCGGGTGTGAAGGTGCCGTCACCGTTGCCATACAGGAGAGTGAGAGAACCTACATTTCCGTTGCTGACGACGAGATCTGGCTTGCCGTCACCGTTAAGGTCGGCTATGGCAACCGAGGACGGTCCGGCACCGGTGGTGGGGGATGTGGCCGCTGCATAGCTGAGGATGGCTGGCGAGGGTGTGAGCGGGGCTGTGCCGAGCGAGGCGTTGCCGCGGGTGGTGTCGATAAAGGAGACGGATCCGCTGGGGGCTGCAGGACCTACGCCGGTGACGGTGGCGGTAAGCGTGTATTGGCCTGGGCTGCCGGTTTGGGTGAGGGTTGTGGTTGGGATTTGGGAGGAGGACACCGCGAGGGTGGAAGCAGCGGAGGTGCTGGGGGCTTCGCCGGTGATGCCGGGAAAGACGGCCTTGTAGGTGTGATTGCCTGGGCCTGGGATGAAGGTGAGGGCGGCGGTGCCGGCGGAGGTGAGTTGGGCGGAGCCGAGGAGATGTACCGGATCACAGGCTGTGGCGTTGGCGTCGCAGAAGTTGACCTGGCCGGCGGTGAGGGGAGTGGATCCGGCCGTGACTGCGGCTTTAAGGGTGATGGCGGTGTTGGAGGGTACGGTGGTGGCGGGGGTGTTGCCCGACGTGATGGTGAGGGTGGTAGCCGTAGCGGCGGAGGCAGATCGGACGGCGACGGCGAGGGGAGCGGTGACGGTGAGGGTTCCGGAGGTCCCGGTAATCGTTGCGGTGGCTGAGCCGGTGACGGCGGAGGAACCGGCGGTAAGGGTCAGCGTGCTGGCGCTGGTAGCGGGGTTCTGGGAGAACTGGCCGGTGACGCCACTGGGCAGGCCGGCGATGGCCAGGGTAACGGGGCCATTGAAGCCGAACTGGGGAGCAACGCTGACGGTGCTGGCGGCGCTGTTGCCGGGCAGAAGGCTGATTTCAGAAGGTGCGTCGTTGAGGGTGAAGGTGGAGGCGTTGACGGTGAGGGGGAGAGTGGTGCTGGCGGTGGCGGCACCCGAGGTTCCGGTGATGGTGACATTGGCGACGCCGGGGGCAGCGCTGCTGCTGGCGGTCAAGGTGAGGGTGGTGGCGGTGGTGGTGGGGTTCGGAGAGAAGGACGCGGTGACGCCACTGGGCAGGTTGGAGGCGGTGAAGGTGACGTTGCCGTTGAAGCCGTAAGACGACTGGATGTAGAAACTTGCGGTGCCGGTGCCGTTCTGGTTGAGAGTGAGATTTCCGGAGCTCCCGTAAAGCTGGAAGCTGGGAGCATACACGCCAAGGGTGAGGGTAGTGGAGGCGGTCTGGGCGCCGGAGGTTCCGGTCACGACCACCGTGTACTGGCCCACGGCGGCGGTGGGACTGGCGGTGAAGTTCAGCGCGGTGGAGTAATTGGTGGGGTTCTGTGCGAACGAGGCGGTGACGCCGGAGGGCAAGCCTGCAACGGCGAGGGTTACGTTGCTGCTGAAGCCGTACTGGTCGTACACGTAGACGTACGCCGGGGCGGAGCTTCCCTGACCCACGCTGGCGTTGTAGGAGGAGCTAAGCGTGAAGGTTGGTGTAAAAACACCGAGGCTGAGTGTGGTGGAGGTGGTCTGGGTGCCCGAGGTTCCGGTGATGACGACGGTGTACTGGCCAATGGCCGCGCTGCTGCTGGCGGTGAAAATGATGTTGCTGCTGCCGTAGCCCGTGGTGGGATTGGGCGAGAAGGTGGCGGTGACGCCGTTGGGCAGCCCGGACGCCGCCAGGGTCACGCTGCCGTTGAAGCCGTATTGAGGAGAGATGGTGACATAGGAAGACCCGGAGGTGCCTTGGCCGATGGTCGCCGAGCCTGCGTACAGGGTGAAGGTGGGCACATACACGCCGAGGCTGAGTGTGGTGGAGGCGGTTTGTGTGCCGGAGGTTCCGGTGAGCGTGACGGTGTACTGGCCGAGTGTGGCTGTGGAACTGGCGGTGAACGTGACGGTGGTGGAGCCATTGGTGGGATTGGGCGAGAAGGTGGCGGTGACGCCGGCGGGAAGGCCTGTGGCTGCGAGGGTGACGTTGCCGTTAAAGCCGTACTGAGGGTTGATGGAGACGTAAGCGGTGGCAGAGGTGCCTTGCCCGAGGGAAACGGAGTTGTAGGAGTAGAGGGTGAAGGTCGGCACATAGACGCCGAGGGTCAAGGTGGTCGTGACGGTTTTGGACCCGGAGGTTCCGGTGAGGGTGACCGTATGTTGGCCGAGTGGTGTCGTGCTGGCGGCTGTCAGGGTAAGCGTGGAGTACCCGGTGGTCGGATTGGGCGAGAACGAGGCGGTGACGCCGCTGGGCAGGCCCGTCGCGCTGAGATTGACGCTGCCGGTGAAGCCGTACTCGGGCGTGACGTACACGGAGGTGGTGGTGGAGGTTCCCTGGCCGAGGCTGACAGGGCCATAGGTGCCGAGGGTAAAGGTGGGAGCATACACGCCGAGGGTGAGCGTGGTGGAAGCGCTGAGGGTGCCGGACGTTCCGGTGATGGAAAGGGTGTACTGGCCGATGGCGGCGGTGTTGGTTGCGGCGAGCGTGAGGGTGGTGCTGCCGCTGGTGGGGTTGGGATTCCAGAGGGCGGTGACGCCGGCGGGTAGGCCTGCGACCGTGAAGGTCACGCTGCCCGTGAAGCCGTATTGGGGGGTGATGTAGAGGTAGGACTGGCCGGTACTGCCTTGTCCGACGCTGACGCTTCCGGGGCTCGAGAGGGTGAAGCTGGGGGCGTGGATCGTAAGAGTGCTGGTGGTGGTTGCGGTGAGAGCGCCGGAGATTCCTGTGACGATGATGTTGCTGGATCCCAGGGCGGCTGTGCTGCTCACATTCAGCGCGAGGGTGCTGTAGCCCGTGGTGGGATTGGGGGCGAAGGTGCCAGTGACGCCGGAAGGCAGGCCGGAGACGGTGAGATTGACGTTGCCGGTGAACCCGTAGAGGTCGGTGACATAGAGGTAGTCGTTGCCCGACGAGCCCTGGCCTACGTCAATAGTCGGATTGCCGGAAAGGGTAAAGCTTGGGCCATGAACGCTGAGCGAAAGCGGAAGCGTGATGGTGAGACTGCCGGCAGTGCCGGTGATGGTGAGGGGTGTTGTGCCCGGTGTGGCGGTAGCGCTGGCAGTGACGGTGAGGACGCTGGTTCCGGAGGTTGGATTGGCGGCGAAGGTGGCAGTGACGCCGCTGGGGAGACCACTGACGGCGAGGTTGACGGCGCCGGTGAAGCCGTACTCGGGGGTGACCGTGACCGTGGTTGTGGTGGTCGCGCCCTGATTGAGGGTGACGGGGCTAGGCGAGGCGGCGAGGGCGAAGGTGGGAGAGTGCACGGCGACGGTGACGGTGGTCGTCGCGGTGAGGGTGCCGGCGGTGCCCGTGATCGTCAGCGGCGTGGTGCTGCCGGGGGCGTTGGCGGCTGCCGTCAAAGTGATAACGCTGGTGCCCTGGGTGGGGTTGGTGCCGAGGGTTGCTGTAAGTCCCGTGGGCAGCGTGGAGGTGATGGCGAGTGTGACGGGGCTTGCAAAGCCGCCGGCATCCGTGACGGTAAGGGTGGTGGTGGCGGAGGTGCCCTGGTCGACGGAGACGAGCGGCTGGGAAGCCTGCAGCCAGAAGCCGGGCACCTGCGGACCGGCAAGGTCATCGATAAGATGTTGGCCCGCGGCGCTGCCCCAGCCAGTGACCAGATCGAAGCCGGCGACGGCGTTGAACCAGGTGGGCTGGTTGCTCGTGTCGTTGTTGCCGGAGGTGATGTCGTGGAAGTCGCTGGTGGCGTTTACTCCCTGGGCGAGGCGATAGACGGACGGATTCATGAAGCCGATTCCGCCCATGGGCGCGTTGCCGGCTTCTACGGCCTGCTGGTTGACAAGAGCCAGGAAACCGGCCCAGCGAGGTGCGGCGAAGCTGGTGCCGGCGTAGCCGGTGGAGCACTCACCGGCGGCGCAGCCGTAATTGTCGAAGTCGCCTTCCATGGCGATGTCGGGGGAGTTGCGCAGGGTGGCGGAGGCGGCATTGGCAGAGTTGGCGAGGCCGGTTTGCCATGACGGGATGGCAATGGAGTCGGGGCTGATGCCGCCGCCGCTGCCGGCGCCACCTGAGTTCCAGGCGGTTTCTGAGGTCCAGGCGCCGCCGGGGCCGGTGGTGGTGAGATGGGTACCGCCGACGGCGGTGACGAAGGCGTCCTCCTGCGGATAGAAGTAGGGATCGACCGAGGGATCGTAAGCGCCGGAGTCGCCGGAGGCGGTAAGGAAGCTCTGGCCCTGCGCGGCGAACTCCTGAAAGAAGGGATCATCGACGGAGGGATCGTCGGGGGTCCAGCTCCAGGAACAGCTGATGATTTTGGCGATGTTTTCCGACGCCATGGAGTTGAGGATGTTGGCGTCGTCCAGACCCTCTCCGATATAGACACGGACCTGGCTGAGACCGGGGGCCATGCCGATGGATTGGACGATGTCGAGGACGACTTCACCTTCGCCATCGAAAGTGGTTCCGGTGCCCGTGGCGCCATCAAGCAGGACGTTGTTGATAGGGACGGTGTAGGTTTGGCCGGCGTTCGAGAAGCTTAGATTGACGTCGTTGATATCGTAGCCGTCAAACTCGAGCAGGCCGATGGTTTGGCCGTTGCCGGTGAGTTGATTGGCGCCGTAGTAGGCGGCGCGCATGTCGCTGCCGAGATAGGAGCCGGCGGGGCCGGAGCCGCTGCCGCCGAGCGGTTGCACACCTTGCGGAAGGATCACCATGGGATGCGGGAGGGCGAAGTTGTTCATCCCGGCGATATGCGTGATCTTGAGGCCGGAGGGGAGGGAGGGTTCGCGGTCGGGGCTGAAAAACGTGCGGTTTTGGGTGGGGTGCTGGTAGGTGCTCATCGATACGCCGAAGGCGCGATTGATGGCTGCGACGGATCCTGTGACAGGGACGATGAGACGGTTGGCTGGGGATCCGGTGACGGTGAGGCCGTTGGTTTGGGCGAAGTCGACGACGGCCCCGTAGTCAGCGGCGGAGGGTGCGAAACGCTGGGTGAACTGGTCGACAGAGAGGAAGTGGCGGTAGTCGGGGCTGGTGGGGTCGTAGAGACGGGTGAGGAGAGCGGTGAGGTCTGCCTGGTTTTGAAGCGGGAGCACGAGGCTGAGGTGCAGTTGCTGGTCCGGGGGCAGCGCATTGACGAGTGCGGCTTGTCCCGAGAGAACGGCGGGGCTTACGTGGTGGGCCAGGACCTGCTGGGCAAACACCGGAGGGGCGCTGGGGAGGAGCAGCGATAGAGCAGCGAGGAGCCCAGTGAAGAAGGCAGAGTGGAAGAGAGAACGAGCCAACCCGCAACGGGTCGCAACGGTACGCGATAGAGAGCTCAGCAGCAAAGCAACCCACCCTGGACGCGAGATCGCCGAAAAGCACGCCAGAGCCCGTGGCGGCCTGGCTCGCGCAAGCGAAACATGGCGTTGACTCGTCGGCGTGCCTTGCCTTGGATATCGTGTCTATCTTGAAAGCAGGCAAAGTTTAGCATGCAGTGCTGAAGGAATGAAGGACACGAAAGACACCAGAGAGATGGCACAAAAGTAAGTAGGTCCGTCAGGTGAAAGGCGCAGTCAGGATGAAGGCGGAAGCCTGTCGTGCGTGTGCTGGTGGTGGAAGATGGGCTTCGGCCGGCGGAGAACGTGGCCGGGCGTTGCGCGAACGGGATACGCGGTAGGTTCGGCCTGCCGCGATGGTTGCTACGGATCGATTCGGCAGTTCTGTGATGACGTGGACACGGGGTGCAACATGCGCCTTGTGACGACGTAAACGATGAAGGCGCCGAGGCAGATCATGGCGCCGTGATCGAAGCTGACGTAGACCTGGGTTTCGGTGCGGCGTAGAGAATGCCTTTCTTGCTTGGGGTTTTCGCGAATGGTACGGGTCGCGCCGAGCTCAGGAGGCCGTCCGTGATCTCGGTCCAGTTCTTGCCTGCGTCGCCGTCGTAGACGATGTCGCGGTCGAGAGGATCGGGGCGGCGTAGCCGTAGACCTTCGGTGCCGGCGGGGTGCCAGTCGTGGATGGTGCGGGCGTCGCTTGTGGTGATCTCTTCGGGGATGCGGACGTAGAATCACCGGGCCTTTGTGGCGAGGCTTGTATTCCTCGTTTTCCGGCCGATAGTGAAGCTCTTTGTGTATGGCGCTGCGCCGTTGTGTTGATGGTTACGGGGCTTCGTGTCTGGCTAGGGAGCGATATTTCCGGGTGATTTGTTCGATGTAAGAAATTAGCAAGTTGGAACCTTCCGGAAGTAACCGAAACTTACACCGTCGTGATCTGGCGTCCCGATCGCTTTCCAAGCATGATCACTACTTAGGAGCAGAAGCATGGGCGTTCTTACTATTTTCATGGTGATTCTCGGTACTCTTGTTGTAGCTGCGGGTATGACTCTCTTGTTGGACGTGCTCGCCAGCTATTGCTTTCGCCCTTTGGAGACGACGCAGGCTTTTGAAAAGCAAGCGAGTCAAAGCTGAAGCAGAGCCGGCGGACGAAGACGGGCAGACATAGTGGACGGCTTACTGCATTTGGCTGTCTCGAAGAGCAGCGAGCGCACGATTCACGTGCGACTGATGCGCGCGGGTGCGGTCGGCATCGGACTTGGCGGCAGGCGCACCGGAGGGGTGGGACGTGGAAGGTTCACTCGTTGACTTCATCTTCTCGGTGGCTTCGACGGCCCCGGCGTAACGGCTGGAAAGGGCATTGATTTCGCTGCGCGCTGTCTCCGGGTGATAGCCGATGCGGTTGCCGGTTTGCATCGCGATCGTAAGTCCGTCCGGGACGGCTGCCGTCGCGGGGAAATCCGCTGAAAGGGCGTCATAGGCTTCGCGAAGACGGGTGATACGGCCGGCGAAACCGTCGAGTAGATTGCGCGAATTGAGCGAGCCGGGAGCGCGATGGACGACAATGGTCGTCGCGCGATGCACGCTCGAAGGGGCGACCGGCACAATCGTTGTTAAGGTGTTTCCGTCTATCCGCCAGCCAGGCTTTCTGGGATCGAGGGTGAACTGCAAGGGTGTTCCGTTCGCGATGACGGATGCAGGGGGCCAGTCAGCCGGTAGCCGGATCTCGTACCCTCGTTGCTGCGGCATACCGGGGTAGCTTCCGCGCACGGGCGAGATGGTGAGGGTGAAGGTATCGCCCTCCTGCTTTGCGGAAACGTCAGTGAGGGTCGTGCCGATGTTGTGTTGATAGTCTTCGGAACGGCCGGAATCTGCATAGACGGTGTAGTGCGTTGTCTGACCATCGGCGAGCGGGCTGACGGAGAGGATGAGCGGGTCAACCGGGCGCTGGCCGGTGTAGAGCATAGGCGGTTCCATGGGTGTGATGGAGCCCGCTTTGAGGAAGACCGGAAGTTGGTCGATGGCGTAGCTTCTGTCCACCGAAGCGGGACCGTGGAGATGTTTGCCGGTGGACCATTCGATCCAGTCGCCCTCCGGGATCCAGAGATGTTCGGTCGCGAGGCCTGTCGCCGTGTCTACGGGTTGTACAACGGGCGCGACGAGCATGTTTTCGCCGAAGATGTATTCGTTTTTCGAGGTGTAGGCTTCAGGGGCTTCGGGCCAGTCGTAATAGAGCGGGTGCAGGAAGGCGACGCCCGTATCGTAGGTTCGGCGGGCTTCGGTGTAGAGGTAGGGTTGCAGGGCGTAGCGAAGCTGGAAGGTGGCGCGCATGATGTCGCTGTAGGGCTCCGGGTAGGCCCAGATGCGGCGTTCGGCTTCGGCATTCTTGGTAGTGTGGGTGCGCAGGATGGGGCTGAAGGCGCCGAACTGCAGCCAGCGCGTGTAGAGCTCAGGGTCGACAGCGCCGGGCATGTGGCCGCCGATGTCGTGCGACCAGTAGGCGTAGCCCACGTTGGCAGCGGTGGCCGTGAACCATGGCTGAAAGGCTAAAGAGTCCCACACGGAGACGGTGTCGCCCGAAAAGCCGATCTGGTAGCGATGATTGCCGTAGCCACCCCAACGGTGAAAGAGCAGGGGACGCTTGCCCTCGTGCTCCTGATCGGTGAAGTGGATGTAGTTCAGCCACCAGGTTGGGTTGACGCCCGCGATTTTCGTGTTGCCTTCCTGTTGCCAGTCAAGCCACCAGAAGTCGATGCCTTGCTTTTCCAGCGGATGGTGCAGGAGATCGAGATAATTTTTGGCGAACTTGCGGTCGGTCAGGTCGAAAGGGACGTACTGCTTTGTTGCGGGATCGATGCCCATGTTGCGGGCGAACTGTGGATAGGCGTCCTCCCAGGGCTGTACGCCGCTGGCTGGATGAAGGTTGAGCGTGGCCTTTAAGCCTTCGTCGTGGAGTTCGGTGAGGAAGTCTTTGGGATCCGGAAAAAGGGCGCTGTCCCACGTGTAGCCGCTCCACCCTTTGTTATGACCTGAAGCGTCGCGGACACTGAAGTTACGGCCGAAGGTCTGGTGCCAATCCATGTCGATGACCAGAACGTCGAGGGGAACGTTGTTCTGGTGGAAGCCGGTGACCAGATCACGAAGCTCCTGGTCGCTGTAGGCCCAATACCGTGACCACCAAGCGCCAAAGGCATAGCGCGGCGGCAACGGGATGCGCCCGGCGATGCGGACATAGTCGCCCAGAGCTTGTTTATAGTCGTGACCGTAGCCGAAGAAGTACAGGTCTTGCCGGTCGCCAGCGGGTCGTTCCAGAGCCCAGGGCTGGTTTAGCGGATCGCTGTGCAGTGGATTGAGGTTGGCGGAGTCGAAGAGTGGGCCGTGGTCGTCCAGAACGACCCATCCATCGCGCGAGATCAGGCCGTCGCCGATCGGCTCCCGGAGGTCTTCGCCTCCGCGTGCGCCGTCCAGCGTGCGGGTTGTGCCCTGTAGATTGCCGGTCGGCGACATCCCTGGATGCCACGTCACGGTTCTGCCTGCGACCTGAAGGATTACCGTAAGGTTGGCCGCTGTGAAACCGGGTGAACTGGCATCGTCCTGATAGTCCAGATGCAGTTTACCGGTGTCCAGGGTGAGCGAGTGGTCGGCGCGACTTCTGGTGAAGTGCGGCACAGGCAATCGACGGTTGAGGACGATGAAAGATGGGTGATCTTCAAACTTGTCGTCAGCTGCCCATTCCATGCGGATGAGCTCAGGTGTGAGCACGGTAAAGCGAGCGTGGCCGGACCGGACAACTGCAGCGGGATCCGCGACCGGATCGGCTGTTCCTGCATTGGCTGACGAACTGTCTTGAGGAACCTGGGCAGGAAGCGAGGAACCGGCCAAGGCACAAGCTGCAGCAAGGCACGCAAAGACGCGAAAGATCATTCCACCAAGAGTAGTCTCGTCTACGTTGAAACGGACAGTGCCGCTCTTCCCCGGCCTCTTCGCAATTGCCTTAAGCCCGTGAAAAGGATTATGACGGCCGTGGTGTGGCTGTCGAGGAGCGGTGTACCAGCTCGGTCGCAAGCCGAAGCAGTCTTCCAGGTCCTTCCTGCATAAGAGACTGAACGACGATACGGCTCATCTCCGACCGTGGCACATCGACTGTAGTTAAGGGCGGGGAAAGGAAGCGGCTGAAGTAGGCGTTATCGAAGCCGATGACGGAGACATCCTGAGGGACGCGGACGCCGCGGTCCTGCAGCGCGCGGTAGACGCCCATGGCTACCATGTCCGTCGTTGCGATGACAGCGGTAAAGGCGAGCTTGCCCCAGGCATCCGCAATAGCCTTCTCCCCGGCATCCGCTCCGGGGCCGTGCACGTCCACGGTGTGGGTGCGGAGTTTCGATGCCGAGGAGGAACGGACCGCTGCGGCAAAGCCACGATCGCGCAAGCGATGCGATCGCAGCGGCGGCCCTCCAGCCTTTTGCGAGTTGCGGACGTATAGCAGCTCGCGATGTCCGAGCGCGATCAGGTGTTCCACGGCAGAACGCATGCCGCCGCTCGCATCGACGCGCAGGACGGAACAGTGCCCCTCGGGGCGGCCTGCATCGAGCAGCACGGCTCTTACGCCGCTGTTGATCACCAGATCGCGCGCTGTGTTGTCATGCTCTGAAGTCAGCACAGCGAGGCCCGCCAGCCGGGCTTGCAGGAGCTGCTGGACAGCCGCCCTGTGCTGCTCCGGCGAAAAATTGGTCGCCATCAGGGAAATTTGAAAGCCGTGCTTGCGGGCCTCGTCTTCGACGGCCTGGGCAGTTTCTGCAAAGAAGGGATTTTGCAAGTTGGAGACGATGACCCCGAAGAGACTCGTTTGGCGACGAGCGAGATTGCTGGCGTACAGATCCGGCCGGTAGCCAAGCTGTTGGATCGCCTCCCGCACGCGTTGGCGTGTTTCCTCGCTGAGGCGACCCTTCTCATTTAAGACCGCCGACACCGCTCCGAGCGAAACACCGGCCAGCGCTGCCACATCGCCGATCTTCGGCCGACCAGTCAATGGCGGAGTGGAGGATATGGCGTTGCTTTTGCCCTGGGCAGGTTTGGTCACCCTTGCAGACTAGCCGCCTACAGGCCTTGCGACAAAGCTTGTGTACGAGGACCGACCCAAGAGGCTGTTGACAAGACGTTCCCGAGAGAGGATGCTGTGATGGTGAAACGTTTCACCATGGAGGCACGCGAGATGGCATCCGCAACCGAAACCTTATCTTCTGCGGGACTGGCAGAGCAGCTCGACCAGCCTTTTAGACTTACTCCTGAGCAGGTCCAGTTCTATAACGAGAACGGCTACATCAAGCTGAAGCACGTGCTCTCACCGGAGCTGCTGGAGCATTACCGGCAGGCTATCCACGAGCGCGTGAGCGAGCTTTCCCGTGATGCGTTGCCGCTGGAGCAGCGCACAACCTACGGCAAGGCCTTTCTGCAGATCATGAATCTTTGGACCGAATCACCGGAGGTGAAAGAGTTTGTCTTCGGCAAGCGTCTTGCGCGGATCGCGGCAGAGCTTATGGGCGTGTCGGGGGTGCGTATCTATCATGATCAGGCACTTTATAAGGAACCGGGCGGCGGCATTACGCCCTGGCATGCGGACCAGTACTACTGGCCCGTGAACAGTGAGAAAACTGTAACCGCCTGGGTGCCCTTGCAGAGCACGCCGCTTGATCTTGGCCCACTTGCGTTTTCAGAAAAGAGCCATCGCCTGCAGGCGGGTCGCGATCTTGAGATCAGCGACGAAAGCGAGATGACCTTGAAGCAGGCGCTGGAGCAATTTCGCATGGAAGACAGCGCTTATGACCTGGGAGACGTGAGCTTCCATAGCGGTTGGACATTCCATCGTGCCGGCGCCAACAGTACAGACCGTCCGCGTGAGGTGATGACCATGATTTACATGGATGAAAATATGATTTTAACCGAGCCCAAGAACAAGAACCACATCCTGGACATGGAGCGCTGGACGCCTGGGCTGAAGGCCGGCGATCCCCTTGCTTCACCGCTCAATCCGGTGATTTACTCGAGCTCTGCAGCGTAACCGCTTCGTTTAGGAAGTACTATCGCCGCTCGTGAAGGGCGTACCTTGCGTCGTTTGTGAGAGTGCGCCGTGAGCGTAAAGGAGAGATCAGAATCGATGGTGGAAGCACGCGCTGCGGTGGGGGACGGGAAGGGTGGCTTCCGTGTGCAGCGCATCGTGCTGGATGAGCCGCAGGGCCGAGAGGTTCTGATTGCGATGCGTGCCAGCGGTGTTTGCCATACGGACTGGGACTCGTTGCAATGGGGACGCGCCCTCATCCTGGGGCATGAGGGCGCCGGGGAAGTGCTGCGCACTGGTCCCGATGTCCGCTCGTGCAAGCCGGGCGATCGTGTGCTTCTCAACTGGGCCATTCCGTGCGGTGCTTGCTTTCAATGTCAGCGCGGCAAAGAGAATATCTGTGAAGATCGCGGCAGGGTACCCGATGAACGTTTTCATGAGAGCTCATCGGCGAGTGAAGATTCTGCAGGTGGGCTTGGTTCTGCGCGCAATACCGGAGGGGCCGGCTCTGGCCGCTTCAATGCTTCCTTCTCTCTCGGCACAATGAGCACGCACGCGCTTGTGCCGGAAGCAGCCGTGCTTCCTTTGCCGGCGGACGTTCCCTTCGAGGTGGGCGCGATCCTCGGCTGCGCGGTGATGACGGGCTTCGGCTCAGCCGTGAATGCAGCAAAGATTACCGCCGGAAGCAGCGTCGTTGTACTTGGCTGCGGGGGGGTTGGGCTCAGCACGATCCTGGGGGCTTTGCATCAGGGAGCTACCCGCATCCTCGCCATCGACGTGAACCCAAATCGGTTGGCCATGGCGCAACAGTTTGGAGCTTCGGAGACGATTCTGGCAGATCGTAGCGATGTGGGTTTGCGCCTGGCAGCGGCTGAGGTTCGCCGGCGTACCGGAGGCCGTGGAGCCGACTATGCGTTCGAGTGCACCGCGGTGCCGGAGCTTGGTCCTGCCCCGCTGGCTATGGTGCGCAGCGGCGGCACGGCCGTGGGCGTTAGTGGCATCGAGCAGGTGGTTCCTGTGGACATGGAGCTCTTTGAGTGGGACAAAGTGTATTTGAATCCGCTTTATGGCTCCTGCCGACCGCAGCGTGACTTCCCCTTACTGCTGGAACTGTACCGGACCGGCAGGTTGCCGCTGGATGCGCTGATTACCCGGCGCTATGACCTGGACGATCTCGAAGAGGCATTTGCTGCTATGCGGGCAGGGCGGAACGCCAAGGGAGTGTTGCTCTTTGACTGATCCCTTTCACACGGTCGAGCTATCTGACCCGGTGTTCGAGCAGGAAGGTTTGCGGCAGGCCACGGCCAAGAGCCGTGCGCTTTCTCGGCGGGCAGATGTCTCGTTCTGGGTGCCTCCAGGTGTTGAGCGCATCGACACGTTGCTCTTGTTGCTGCACGGTGTCTATGGCAGTCACTGGGTATGGTCGCTCAAGGCAGGTGCGCATCGCACTGCGGCCGCGCTGCTCGCCGCGGGGGCGATTGCGCCCATGGTCATAGCGATGCCGAGCGATGGTCTTGAACGTGATGGCAGCGGCTATCTGCACTGGCCTGCTGACGAGGGCAAGGCTGAGGTCAACGTCGAGCGATTCCTCCTGGAGGAAGTACCCGCGCTAGCGGAGCTGGCGGCGCCCGCGTTAGCTCCGGGATACAAGATCGCGATTGCCGGCCTGTCCATGGGCGGTTACGGCGCGCTTCGGTTGGGGGCCAAGTTCCCACAACGCTTTTGCGCGATCAGTGCGCACTCCGCGATCACAACTTCCGAAGATATGGTTCCCTTTGTTGAGGAACCGATAGAGGAGTATCTCGCGTGCGCTCCGGCGCAGGAGCTCGACGCCATGTTCTGGTTGGCGCGTAACGCGCCCTTTCTGCCGCCGTTGCGTTTTGATTGCGGTCTGTCGGATCCGTTGCTGGCCGGCAACAGGCGGCTGCATGAGGCCTTGGATCGGCACAGCATCGCGCATACCTACGAAGAATTCGCGGGAGGGCATGACTGGCCCTACTGGCAGCTGCACCTGAAAGAAACGCTGTTGCATGCCGACCGGCACAGCCGTGGAGTACACACTCGATGACGTTAAAGAACTTGCCAGTATTCTTCGCCTTCCTGGTAACCTCCATTGCCTTTGCCCAGCAAGGTGGGCCCACGGCCACGGTGCAGGTGGACTCCGCCCGGGTCGTGAACGGGATCAGCCCTCGGATGTATGCCGCGTTCACCGAGATGATGGCCGAAGACATCAAGCGTGGGCTTACGGCGGAGATGCTGCTTGACCGTTCCTTCGAGCAGGCACCCGATACGTATGGTTTACCGGCACAGTGGAAGCTCGAGCCGGACGAGCGAAATGATAATGTGGGCGCGATCAAATTCCTGCCTACGGCCAGCGAGGCGTACCCGTCCGTGGACATGGCCACGCACGAGCACAACCATGCACTCCAAATCACGCTTGCGCCGGGGGACATCACCGATGCGCGCCGCGGGTTTTCGCAGGGTCGTCTGTCCTTTCGAGCCGGGCAGGGGTACGCGGGCTACTTCTGGGCAAAAATTCCTGCGGGCGACGGTTATAGCGGCAATGTCCGCGTGGCGCTTGAGGAAGACAATACGGATGGAAAGACCTATGCGGAAACAAGTGTCACCGGGCTGAAAGGCGATTGGCGTCAATACCGGTTTTCGCTGACGCCCAACACCACGGACCGCTTCGGCAAGCTCAGCCTGCTTTTCGATGGGCGTGGCACCTTGCTGTTGGATCAGATGTCACTGGAGCTTGCCGATGCCCGCAGTGAAGTGCGGCCCGACAGTGAAGCCATGATCGCCAGCCTGCATCCGTCTTTCATTCGCTGGCCGGGCGGCAACGTTGCACAGGATTACCACTGGCAGTGGGGCGTGGGTCCGCGTGACCTCCGGCCCGTGTGGATCAATAAAAGTTGGAGCAACGCTGCCGAACCGGATGACTTCGGCACGGAGGAGTACCTCGCCTTCTGCGAGCGCCTGGGTATCCAGCCCTCGATCACCGTGAACGTCGACGGCGATGGCGCCACCCCGGCCGAAGCCGCGGCGTGGGTGGAGTATGTCAACGGGCCGGTCTCCTCAAAATACGGCGCCATGCGTGCGGCCAACGGCCATCCGGCTCCTTACAACGTGCGCCAGTGGGAGCTTGGCAATGAGATCTTCGGCGGCTGGGTGCGCGGACATGTCTCCGCGGAAGATTACGCCCGGGCTGCTGTTCGCTACGCCGAAGCCATGCGTGCGGTGGACCCGCATATTCAGCTTATCGCTGTGGGGGAAGGTGTCTTCCGGGGCAGCGAGGCCTGGAACAGCGCGGTGCTTCGCATCGCTGGCTCCCAGATCCAATACCTGGCTGTACACGACTACACATCCCGTTCACAGAACGCTCATGAGGCGGACCCTCGTTCCGCCATGATGGCGCGCCCTCGCGAGTACGAGGACAACTACCGGCATATGGGCGACCTGATCGCCCAACTCGCCCCCGGCCGCCACATCAAGCTCATTGTGAATGAGTGGAATTTGTTCTATGACGCGCAAACGATCCAGTCCATGGAAGGAGCGGTCTATGCTTCGCGCATGATGAACGGTTTCGAGCGAGATGGGGGAATCGTAGAAGCGAACTGCATCTCTGACCTGCTTAACGGTTGGGTGGGCGGCATTCTTCAGGCAAGCCGTGATCGCATTTACGGCACGCCGGAGTTCTATGCCTTGCAAATGTACAGCAGTCATCTGGGCACGGAACGCCTCTATGCCGACGTTCACTCGCCCAACCTCCACGGCGACGTGCCGGCTGTGGATGCAGTCGCAACCCGGTCGGCGGACGGCTCGACCATTTTCGTCAAACTCTCAAACGCCGATCCGGTACACGCCATTTCCGCGCGGATTGACATTCTTCATGCCGATGTTGCTGGCGATGCCAACCTGGATAGGTTAACGAGCGTCACGTCCTCGGACCGCAACACCTTTGAGAAGCCTGAAGCAGTGGTGTCGGAACATGGAGAACTGCATTGCCAACGAGGATGCGTTGTCGATCTACCGCCCGATGCTGTCGCCGTGCTGACACTACGGGCAAAGGCGCAAAGCAGCAACGCACATTGAGGTTTTGCGAAGCCGTGACGAGGTGTCCTGGCGTCTTGCCCAGAGCTAAACCTTAGACAAGCAGACGGGCGTGCTCACAGATGCATGTGGCCGGCATCTGAAATGCTTGGGTCTACGGATGAACCGTCGGGAATTTGGAATGGCGATGGCCGCGCTCGGGCTTGGATCCAAGGCCGAGGGTGAACGGAAGACCGAGGTAGAGAAGCTGCAACTCTCACGCAACGGCTGGATACCGAACAACGATCGCTTGCCGGTGCTGCTCTACCGGCACGCGTTCAGCGGCGATGGCATGGCAGAGGAGATGGAAGGGACGTTCCGGAAAAATCTTTGGCCGGCGCAGTGGAGAAACGGCGTGTACACCTTCCACCATTACCACTCCACTGCCCATGAAGTGCTGGGCTTCGCTGCCGGCAGTGCTCAGCTGATCCTGGGTGGTGAGGGTGGCCACGACGTAACGGCAGAGGCCGGCGATGTGTTGGTCCTGCCTACGGGAACCGGTCATTTCCTGGCGCATGCGGCCCCGGGCTTGCTTGTTATCGGGGCCTACCCCGTTGGCCAACAGTGGGACATTTGCCGATCTGCCCCGGATGCCGCGGCTACCGAACGCATGCGGCATCTGCCCTTCCCGGCAAGTGATCCGCTTACAGGAAAGGGAGGGGAACTGGTCCAGGCCTGGGTGGCGTCGTAATGAGGCCAAAGGACATGCTGGTTCATTGAATGCGGGGGAGAGATGGTGGACGCGGAAGGAATCGAACCTTCAACCTGTCGATTAAGAGTCGAATGCTCTGCCAGTTGAGCTACGCGTCCGGCACGAACGCACTTGGAATGAGTGCCTTCGAGAGTAGCGTGATGCATACCACGCAAGAAATACTTTACCACGAGGAGAAGCCTCGGCTACGCAGGGACGTCAGCACGTCGTCCCGTCAAGAGCGCAATCAACCGGCGAAGTCGACGCGGGCAGGGTGCGGGATGATTCCATGCTGGTAGCCCATATCGAGAAGCTTGTGGATGGCCTCCTTGCCATCCTCGCCGTAATTCAGTGTGCGGTCATTCACGTACATGCCGACGAAGCGGTTGGCCAGCGATGTGTCGAGGTCGCGAGCGAACTGCATGGCGTAGTCGAGGGCCTGTTCGCGGTGATCCAGCGCGTGCTGGATGCTATCGCGCAGGGCACGGGTCACGATGGCCTGGACTTCGGGACCCAGGGAGCGGCGAATCGCGTTGCCGCCGAGGGGCAAAGGAAGGCCCGTCTGCTCGGTCCACCAAACACCAAGGTCGAGAATCTTTTTGAGACCGTCCCGCGCATAGGTGAGTTGACCCTCATGGATGATGAGACCGGCTTCGAACTCACCCGCTAGAACGGCCGGGATAATCTGGTCGAAGGGAACCGCCACCGTCTCCACTTCGGGCGCGAAGAGCTTCAGCGTCAGAAAGGCCGTGGTGAGGACGCCAGGAACGGCGATGCGCACCCGTTTGATTTCGTCGAGTGAGAAGGCGCGCGTCGCAATGATCATGGGACCGTAATTCTCGCCGACGGAGCCGCCACAATCCATCAATGTGTAGTTGTCCTGGACATAGGGGTAGGCGTGGAAGCTGATTGCCGAGACGTCGTAGGTCTGCTCGGTCATCGCCTTGCGGTTCAGGGTTTCGATGTCGGTCAGAGTGTGGGTGAACTTGTAGCCGGGAACGCGGACTTTATTGGTAGCCAGCCCATAGAACATAAAGGCGTCGTCGGAATCCGGGCTGTGGGCAATGGTGATTTCACGAGTTTGAGATGGAGCTGCAAGCATGGGTTCCTGTTCCGTAGCTGTCGTGCAGTGGGTAAAGAGCTTAGGACTGCCGAGCCGGACGAAAAGCGCGATAAACACCCGCCGCGGCCAGGATCTTGACGGCCTCACCGGGAAGAAAGGGCGCTACAGCGACCTTCCATGCCGTATCGGGGGTGAGATGCGCCAGATGCGCGAGCCAGCCGGCGCCACAGAAGAAGAGAAGGATGGTGGCAGCGGTACAGGCCAGGACAGCAGCCCAGAAAGGTCCGGTTTTCACGAAGAGCTTGCGGCTAATGAAACCGCTCAAAAGCGCGACGAAGGGGTAAACGAGCAGAAATCCACCTGTCGGACCGAGTATCTGCGCTAAACCGCCGATCCCGGTGGGGCTGAAAACCGGTAAACCCGCCGCGCCTTCCCCGAGGTAGGCGAGCATCGCCAGAGGGCCGTCGACGGGGCCGAGAAATAAGCCAACGCCTAGAACAGCAAGAGGCTGGAGCGTGAAAGGCACCGGCGTGAAAGGAAGAGGAAAGGCGACATGTGCCGCCAGCGCCACGATGAGGGTGGCCGCAACCATGGTTGCGATCCGGCGGGGAACATCGGACGCAAACCGGGCAGACTGGGTGTCATTCTGAGCAGCAGACGAAATGGACATAGGATTAAAGGCTGATCTGAAGCTGCTTCGAGTGGATGAGTCGCCTTTGGGACGCGGAACCGGTGTGAGCGGGCGGAGGAGGTGGAGGTACGCTTACCCGATGTGTCACCTGAGGTGCGAGCGGCCGTTTCCGGCGTCGAACCCGCTGAACATGCCGCGAGATGGACAGGGTGGCCCAGAGCAGGCCGGCACACGCGAGAGCTAAACCGAAAAGAAGGGCGTGCATCACTCCGTAAAGAATAACAAAGTGTGTGCACGGGCAGGCCCAATGGAGGCAAGTCTTTGAAGAGACGTCAATCCTACCTTCGGGTGTGCTGGAGTAGGTTCCGTTGTTCCAATTCCGAATCGCGACCGGCAAAAAGGCACAGACTTTGGGGAATAATAGAGATGTTGCTACGAGGTTGATTTGTCCTCTTTTCCATCCCGGTTCCGTGAGCGTACCCAGGGTGTGCCCGCCCTGGCGGACGGCACTGACTCCCTGCGGTTTACCTGGCGACGGACGTTAGCTACGGTGGTCGCTGGCATTCTGGCTCTGGGCATGGGCTACGGGGTTGTGTTTGGGCACAACGGCCTTACCGCTTTCCGACAAAAGCGTGCAGAAGAGCACCTGCTGCGGGATCAGATGCAACAGCTTGAACGAGAAAACGCGCGCCTCCGCGGGCATGTAGAAAGGCTGGGGAGTGACCCCGGCGCGATCGAGCACCAGGCCCGTGAAGAATTGCACTACACACGTCCGGGCGAGGTCATCTACACCCTGCCTGCGGACGATACTCCGGGAGCCGACAGCACCAAACGCTAGCGATCCGCGCGTCCATCGAGAGAACTGGCCATCTTGACCTAAGATGGTGCGGGAGCGCTCGCTTGAGTCAGGTTGGGGTTGGTTGGGCGCTTGTGGCCATCGTGGCCGTTCAAGCAGTGACGAGTATGGCGATGCTCGGAGTAGGGCACCGCGATCATGCCGTGCGGCGCGTGCTGCCCTACCTGGTGAGCGGGGCCGCGGGCGTTCTGCTTGCGACGGCCTGCCTGGACCTGCTGCCGGAAGCTGTGCGCAACGCCGGCCCAGGCATGGGTGTCTGGAACGTTCTGCTTGGCACGCTGCTGGCGCTCTTCTGCATCCAGGCCTGTGCTCACTTGCTTTCTGACAAGGCCGCGAATGGAGATGCGTGTGACGCCGATCTGCACGCCCACCCCATACGCGAAACCTCACCGCCGCTTCCGTCCGGTGTGCGAAGTCGGCCTGCGCCGGGAACGCTGCTTCTCGGTTCTGGATTGCACAGCATGGTGGATGGAGTCGCAATCGCTGCGGCCTTTGCTGCGGGATGGGGACCGGGGTGGAGCGCGACGCTCGCCGTTGGCCTGCACGAGCTGCCCCACCGTCTAGGCGACTTCTCGCTTTTGCTGCACATGGGAATACCGAAGGGGCGAGCAGCAGGCGCGGCCATTGGGGCCGGCGCCATGGCGGTTGTGGGCGCGGCGGCCGTGATTGCCTTCGGATACTCGGCGGCGAGCGCACGCTGGCTTCTGCCGGTAAGCGCGGGGAGTTTCCTCTACATTGCCCTCGTGGACCTGCTGCCGGAGATGCATGCCACCCGGCGGGCGGGCAACGTTTGGTGGCAACTGGTGTGCCTGTGCGGCGGCGCCGTGTTGATGGCGGTGGCTGCGCATGCCGAAGGAGGCGGATTGTGATCCGCATCGGTGTGGACCTGGGTGGGACGAAGACGGAAGCGATCGCGCTTGACCGGGAAGGCAGGGAACTCGCGCGACAACGGGTTGCGACCGTTCGGGGTGACTACGACGCCACAATCCGGACCGTCACCGAGCTGGTTTGCGGCCTGGAATCAGAAATAGGCGAGCAGGGGACTGTGGGCGTCGGCATTCCGGGTACCATCGTTGCGGCGACGGGTTTGGTGAAGAACGCGAACTCGGTGTGGCTTAACGGGCAGCCCATGGCCCGGGATCTATCCTCCACGCTCCGCCGTGAGGTGCGTTGCGCCAATGACGCCAACTGTTTCGCCATGAGTGAAGCTACGGACGGCGCTGCGCGCGACATGGGCGTTGTTTTTGGGGTGATTCTGGGAACGGGTTGCGGCGGTGGTCTGGTGTGGCGAGGTGAGGTGCGCGCCGGACCGAACGGGCTTGCTGGCGAGTGGGGACATACCCCGTTACCGTGGCCCACAGCCGATGAGCTTCCCGGTCCGGCTTGCTATTGCGGCCACTCAGGCTGCCTGGAAACCTGGATTTCAGGAACTGGTTTCGAACGGGATTATGCGCGACACACAGGCGAGTCATTGTCCGGCCGCGAGATCGTCCGGCGCGCCCGAGAAGCTGAGGAGGCCGCCGCGGTTATGTGCTTTGCACGCCTTGAAGACCGCATCGCACGAGGGTTGGCCATCGTCGTCGATCTGCTCGACCCGGATATGATCGTGCTCGGGGGCGGGCTGTCGAACATCGAAGAGCTCTACGACGGCAGGCTCGAAACGCTGCTGTCCCGGTACACCTTTGGGGGTGGAACAAGCACACCCGTCAGGCGCAATGTCCACGGTGATTCAAGTGGTGTTCGAGGAGCCGCCTGGTTGTGGTCTGAAATGGATGTGAGTTCGGTGTAGCGATCTTGGCTAGAGACCGAGCACTTCTGGCCACTCGGAAGGGCTATTGCAAAAACGGTCCGGGTTGGCCACTTCCAGCGATTGGGGAGCAAGGCCGTAGCGGCAGCCCAAACTGGAAGCTCCTGCGCGACGTGCTGTTAAAACGTCGACTTCGGAATCTCCGATCATGACCACGCCGTCGGGCGTGAGGGTTCCTGGATCTCGGCGATTTGCCCGCCACAGCTCCCTGGCCTCGGTCATGAGCGTCTCAAGGCCGGCTGGATCCGGCTTTTTTGTTTGGAAGGAGTTTCCACCGTAGTTGGCATAGAAATACTGTGCAAGGCCGAGCGCGTAACAGATCTCCCTCGAAGGAATGACCGGTTTGTTCGTTAATACGGCCATGGGAAGCGCTGGATGCCGGTTTCGGATTGCTTGGAGAGAGGCGGACACACCGTCGTAAAGGCGGGTATTGTCGAGCTTGTGCTGGCGGTAAAACAGCAGGAAATGTTCGAAAGCGCGTTCAAAGCGCTGTTGGTGAGCTCCGCGATGGGCCGTCGCGCTGTCGAGGTCCCCGGGATCTCCGAGGGCACGTCGTACCAGCATGGCTGCGCCGTCCCCGATAAAGCCTGCGATCAGGTCGTGCGGCAGTTCCGGCGAGCCGACGTGCGTCATAGCGGCATTGACCGCAAGGCAAAGATCGAGCGACGAGTCGATCAGCGTCCCGTCAAGGTCGAAGACGAGCAGCCAAGGTATTGAGATGGAGACAGGCAGACGAGAACCGTTTGAATGCGGATTATGTACCTTAAGGCCTCTTTCATCCTCTCAGAGGCGCCCTGAAAGAGGAACTCCGGAACGTTCGGAACTGAACAAGCTCCCGGGGCCTGAACTCGAATGGCCAAGCCATGTCTCAGGCATATTTTCTGAGGATGCCGAGTACGCGTCCCTGAATACTCACATTTGTCGCCGGCGCGTAAATGGGCGCCATCTCCACATTGGAAGGCTGTAGCCGAATGAGACTGCCTTCCCGGTAGAAGCGTTTCAGCGTAGCGTCGGCTCCATTCACCAGAGCGACCACGATTTCGCCCTCGCGTGCGGTCCGGGTGCGTTCCACAAGGACGAAGTCACCCGACACGATGTGTTCGTCCCGCATCGAGTCTCCGCGCACTTCGAGCGCAAAAACTTCGCGCGTACCGATGATGTCGTTCAGCGAGATTGTTTCAGCTGTCTCGATCGCTTCTACGGGCTGGCCAGCGGCAATGCGACCCAGAAGGGGAAGGCGGTCTGAGCCTTTACGCACGGTGCGCTGAGGAAGAACGTCAATGGAGCGACTTCTATTGTGGGCGCGCTGCAGCAGCCCCTTGCTTTGCAGGTTGGTGATGTGTTTATGCACGGTCGCCAGGGAGTTCAGCCCCAAGCCGGCGGCGATCTCCTCATAGGAGGGCGAATACCCGTTGCGGGAAGTGAACCCGGTTAGGAAGTCCAGAACTTCCTTTTGGCGGCGCGTAATAGCCATGCAGGGATTGTAGCGAATAAAAAGCGAACTGCAAGGGTTTTCTGTAGGAATCCTTTCCGCCAACAGTTCCAAAGTGGGAACGGAGATCAGGCTCTCCCGTTTCAGGACCAAGTCCCTCGCCTTGTTGCGTTTAGCGATTGCGCCGGCGAACGTAACGCGAAATCTTGGATGCAGGTCATCGACACCGGGTGACTGCAATAAGATCCTCGCCGAGAAAAACAGGAGACCGTCATGCGTTTGTCCACTCACACCCAAAAAACAAGCCTTCACCCTGCAACCCTTCTGGATCGCGACATGGAAGTGTCGAGTTCGAATACCTGCTCGCTTATGCGCTCCGGAAACGCCCTGAGCGCAACTGACCGCGAGGCTCTGATCCTGGAGCATCTTCCCGCAGTACGGTTTATGGCGCGCCGGATTCACGACCGCTTGCCCCACCACATGGAGCTTGACGATCTGATCTCGGCTGGACTGATCGGTTTGATCGATGCTGCGAGCAAGTTCGACTGGGCCAAGCAGGTGCAGTTCAAAAGCTACGCGCAATTCCGTATTCGCGGCGCGATGCTGGATTCTTTGCGCCTCCTGGACTGGAGCCCACGCGAACTGCGGCGCAAAGGGCGGTCGATGGCCGAGGCGAGCCGCCTGCTGTCTGCACGTTTAGGCCGTACGCCCACCGATGCGGAAATTGCCTGCGAAATGGACATAGATCTGTTTGCCTATCAGCAACTAGTCACGGAGATCAGCGGTCTGCAGGTCGGAAGCCTGAACACGGAGCGGACAGAGGAGTCGGGAGACGAGGAACTGGACTTCTTGCCTGCTCCCGAGAAGGAAAACCCGCTGTCCGTTTACCTCGAAGGGGAAGCCCGGGAGCAACTGGGTGCCGCGCTCGCCAGTCTTCCTGAGAAGGAAAGGCTTGTGCTCACGCTCTACTACCTGGAGGAGCTGACGATGAAAGAGATTGGTCTGACGTTGGGGGTCGTCGAATCGCGAGTGTCACAGATTCGATCATCAGCGTTGTCGCATTTGAGGACAGTTCTGGAAAGACCTGCTCGGCGATCTGCTGAAGAAGGTATTCGACCGACATGGAATTAGGGGCTCAACGAAAAAAATGTTGTCGAGCACTCAAGTTTTCGCGGAAAGCGGTCGAAGAAGGAGGTGTAGGAGACAATCACCAATATGTGGGATCGCCCGGGCGAACTGGATTGGGAAGTGGAGCAGTCATCAATGGATGACCTGGCCGACAGTCTCGATAGCGTCCTGCTCAAGAAGGACCTGAGCAGAACTCGCTCCTCACCTCGAAAGCTCTTGGGAACTCGCGCTGGCGAAGTGCGGCTCGCAAGAGTTCTTCGCCTAAGATCAGCGATTGCTGCTGGAACCTATCAGGTCAGTTTGGAAGAACTTGCGGAGAAGATGCTGGTCCGTGCGCAGTGTCAAAGAGCAGTAACCAAGGGCATGTACTCTGTCTGAGGCCCTCCCGGGTGCGCCGGGAGAGCCACACCTGATTCAGTGATGAGGAGATAGATATGGGTACTTGGGTACAAATGAAAACCGGCGACGGTAAAGAAATCTCGGCGTATTCTGCGCGGCCCGAAGGCGAGGTGAAGGGCGGTCTTGTGGTCGTTCAGGAGATCTTCGGTGTGAACGCGCATATTCGCAGCGTCGTAGAAGGGTTCGCCAGGGACGGCTACGTGGCAATTGCACCCGCCCTGTTCGATCGTATTGAGCCGGGCGTGGAACTTCGGTACGAAGGCGAGGACATGCAAAAGGCTGTAGCCCTGTATCAGCAATTGAAGCCGGAAACCGCTCTTCTGGATGTCGCCGCGGGTTTTGAGCAAGTCAAGGCCGAGGGGACGGGAGTCGGCGTAGTTGGTTTTTGCTACGGTGGCTTGATGGCGTGGCTGGCGGCCACACGCGGGTCGCAGGTGGGCATAAATCCAAAATGCACGGTCGGCTACTACGCCGGGGGCATAGGGAGCGTCGCTCAAGAGCAGCCCGAATGCCCGGTACTGCTACACTTTGGGGCAAAAGACACGCATATTGGGCCGGACCAGGTCAACGCGGTTCGTCAAGCGCATCCCGACGTTCAGATTTATGTCTACGAAGGCGCGGAGCATGGATTCAATTGCGACGCGCGGGCAAGCTACCATCCTGCAGCTGCAGCGCTGGCACGCCAGCGGACACTCGCCTTTCTGGCGGAGCATATTCGCTAGCTCGCAGCGGAAATGGAAGCTGCGACACTCGCGCGCATCTTCCCATACAGAGCTCGCTGACACCTCAGCTCGAGGTATCAGCGTGGTACTCTTTATGCTGGACATTAAGAAAAGCGACTAGAGAATAGAGAATCAGGAGCAAGTACCCGCCGTGTTGGCACCTGCAAAGAAAACAGAAATCATAACGAGCTTTCGCACGCACGATTCGGACACTGGAAGTCCGGAAGTGCAGATTGCGATTCTTTCGGAGCGCATCGGTGAATTGACCGAGCACTTCAAGACTCATAAGAAGGACCATGGATCCCGCCGCGGCCTGCTGATGCTGGTCTCCAAGCGCCGCCGCCTTTTGGACTATTTGAAGAAGACGGATTCAGACCGCTATCGGGACGTAATCGGTAAACTAGGCATTCGCAAGTAGGCGAGCTTCGGCCGCAGATCGTGCGGCTGTCGGGAGTACACACAATCACCAATTACTTCACCGCGCTGCTGTCGCATCCAATCCGCCAAGGTTTGGCACAAGGCAGCCTATCTCTGCCGAGTTCACGGCTGGGAATGTCAAACGCGTATCAGTGGACCAAAAGCCTCGCTTGAACAGCGAGGCTTTTGTGTCACCAGGATACCGTTTGGGTAGCGGCGCGTGAAGCAGTTCTGAACAGAAGAGAGTAAAAGGACGAATGATGCAGGACATCACAGCTCAGCTTGCAGGTGGCAAGCAGATTCGATTTGAGACGGGGCGGTTGGCCAAACAGGCCTCCGGCGCCGCTTTTGTGACCAGCGGGGACAACGCGGTTCTTTCAACAGCAGTAGCTTCACCCGATCCGAAGGAAGGCATTGACTTCTTCCCGCTCACGGTGGAATACCGGGAATTTACGTACGCCGGTGGGCGCATTCCTGGCGGCTTCATCAAGCGTGAGGGGCGGCCCAGCGAAAAGGAAGTGCTGACGAGCCGGCAGATTGACCGGCCCATTCGGCCCCTCTTCCCTGAGACCTTTCGCAATGAAACACAGGTCGTGGCCTTCGTATACTCTGCCGATCGCGAGAACGATCCGGATGTGCTGGGCATCAACGGCGCAAGCTGTGCCCTGGCGCTGAGCGACATACCGTTTCACGGACCCGTGGGTGCTGTGCGGATCGGCATCGTCGATGGCGAATTTATCGTCAATCCAACCTATGCTGAGCGGCTGGTGAGCACGCTGAACATCATGGTGGTGGGAACGGACGAAGGCATCACGATGATTGAGTCGGGAGCCAGGGAAGTCGCGGAGGATCGTGTGGTTGACGCGATCGAGTTCGCGCATGGTGAGATCAAGAAGATCGTCGCGGCGATCAAGGATTTGGCTGCCCGGGCGGGCAAGCCGAAGTGGCAGGTGGCCAGTGTTGAGTTGGATCAGGCATACCTGGATGGATTGAATGCCAAGATCGGCGATCGCCTCAAGGATTCGCTGGACACACAGAAGTACCCAAAATTTGAGAGTTACGCGAAGGTCCGTGAACTCAAGGAAGAGTTGAAGAAGGAGCTTCCCGAGGGTCAGCCGGAGCATGGCAAGAAGCTCTCGAAATATTTCGAACTGATGCGCGAAAAGATCTTCCGCGATCAGGTTCTGCAGGACAGGATCCGTCCGGATCACCGGGCATTTGATGAGATCCGTAAAATCTCGATTGAGACGGGCGTTTTACCCCGGGTACACGGGTCGGCATTGTTCACGCGCGGCGAAACGCAGGCACTGGTTTCCGCCACGCTGGGCACCGGTGACGATGTACAGCGCATGGAGACCTACGAGGGAGAGCAGAAGCGGCGCTTTATGCTGCATTACAACTTCCCGCCGTTCTCTGTCGGCGAGGTCGGCCGAATGACCGGCGTAGGCCGCCGCGAGATCGGGCATGGCGCGCTGGCCTGGCGGGCCATCGAGGCTGTCTTGCCAGGTGAAGAAGAGTCGCCGTACACGCTGCGCGTGGTTTCCGACATCCTGGAGTCGAACGGATCGTCGTCCATGGCGACAGTTTGCGGTGCGTCGCTTTCCTTGCTTCAGGCCGGCATCAAGCTGAAGGCGCAAGTGGCCGGTGTGGCGATGGGTCTGGTCAAAGAGGGCGAGAACTATGCCATTCTGACCGACATTGCCGGTGCCGAAGACCACTACGGCGACATGGACTTCAAGGTGGCCGGGACGCGCAAGGGCATTACCGCCTTGCAGATGGACATCAAGATCATGGGCATCACGGCGCAGATCATGCGTGAGGCTCTGGAGCAGGCGCGGCGCGGCAGGCTGTTTCTGCTGGACACGATGGATGCGGTCATTTCGGCGCCAAGTGAGCAGACGTCGAAGTATGCTCCGCGGATCCACACACTGCAGATTCCGACGGATAAGATCCGCGACCTCATTGGGCCGGGCGGTAAGGTCATCCGCGGGATCATTGACGCAACCGGCGTCAAGATCGACGTGGAAGACACGGGACGCGTCAATGTAGCTTCCTCTGATGCGGAAGGTCTTAGCAAGGCGATCCAGATGATCAGCGATCTAACCGCGGTGCCTGAGGTGGGTAAAACTTATCTGGGCAAAGTGGTGCGACTTGCAGAGTTTGGTGCCTTTGTGGAGATTTTCCCGGGTACCGATGGTCTGCTTCACGTCTCGGAGATTGCCGAGCATCGCGTCAAGGATGTGAAAGACGAGTTGCGCGAAGGTGATCAGGTGCTGGTGAAGGTCCTCGCGATCGAGGGTAATCGGATCAAGCTGAGCCGCAAGGCAGTGCTGCGTGAGCAGCGCGCCAAGCTCGGCCTTCCGGAGATTCCCGAGGCCGCGGGTGACGGCGGAGGGCGCGGACGCAGTGACCGGTTCGAGCGCAGTGATCGCGGCGAGCGAGGTGAACGTTCGGAAAGATCGGACAGGCCAGCGCGGGGGGAACGCTCCGAGCGTGGTGATCGCGGCAGCCGTGGCGATCGTCCTGCCAGGCCTGAGATGCCGAAGGTAGAGGAAACCATCACCATCAGTGGTGGTGCCGACAACTTCGAAGAGGACGACGATCTCGAGACGGATGACGATGGAGTCGAAGAAGGTGTGCTTGTAGCGACGCCTGCTGCCGAAGGCGGACGCGCACCGCAGGGCGAAGGCCGTCCTCAGGGAACGGGGCGTCGTCGGCGGCGGCGGAGCCGGCGGCCCGGTGCTGGTGGAGCTGCAACTCCTCCGGCAGGGAATCGCTAGTCGAGTCGTTTCGTTTAACTCACAGCCGCGCCTTTCTGGCGCGGCTGTGGTGTTTCAGGGCATACCTTTCAGCGAACAGGTGGAGTGGCGTGATGCGTGGCCGAACAATCTGGAACAAAGCTTGGCCGTTTGCTCTGCTTTGTGTGCTTGGAGGGAGCCGATGGATGGTGGAAGGGAGTTTTCCGGAGACTTCGTCCACATTGCAGAGTCAGGCAATGGGCTGCGCCATGGCGGCTGGGCTGGTGGAGCTTGTTGCGGTGGTTCGGCGCAGGATGAGCCTTACGCCGCGCCGTGAAGTTCTTAGATTTTCGACCGGGCAAGGGGGTTTGTGCCTGGTGTTGGTGGGCCCGGTTGTTGCGCAGGCTTTGAGCGGCCGGCGCATCGGGGCGGATCCTGCCACCTTGGCTCTGGCCTCGGTGCCTTCGGTGATTGCTGTCGTTGGCTCGGCTGCGGCGTCCACGGAGACGGGCGATTTACCTGGGCTTCTTTGGCCGGGTCTGGCGGGTCTGGCGGGTCTGCTTCTTGTGCTGCCGCAGCCGTCATTTAGCGAGTGGAGGCCGTGGATCGGGATCATCTCGCTGCCGCTTCTGGTGGGGTTGGGAGGTGGGCTTGCGATCCGGGGAGAGGATCCATTCTCTGGCGAGGATAGGCTGAATGTGGTCGGGGGATTGCTGATGGCGACGGTCGTGTTTGGTGTGTTCTGGATGGTTTCTTCAGGGGCATCTGCCGCGCGCTTGTCCTTGGGGGCGTGTGGGCTTGATGCTCTCTCGGCGTTGCTCTTGGTGACGACGCTGAGGCAGTTGGGCGCGCGGCGGTGGTCGTCGCAGTTTCTGCTGATTCCGCTTCTTGGACTTTTGGAGGGACTGGCGTTTCTACGGCCCGTGCTGGATTGGCGCTCGTGGCTGGGACTGGCGCTTTTGGGGCTGGGTGGGGCGTATCAGCTTCTCTTCAGGGCGGAGAGGGCTGGTGGCTTCCTGACCTTGCGCGACCAGGGAGACGTACCCGGAGCGTGACGTGGCGTGCTTCGAAGGGGCAGCTTTGGGTAAACTCAGGCCATGGCTGCTTCCATGTACATCGTGGTGGAAGGGGAGGACCCTGGGTTCGATATCTATGTGAACGGGCGGGCTCTGGCGCGGCAGGAGGCGGCAGTGGAGCGTCTGGCGCACACGCTGGGGGTCCGGCCGTTGCTGGAGTTTTTCTCTGCGGACGAGAATTCCATGGCTCTCCTTATAGAGGAGGGGGCTGGGAACCCTGATCTGCTGCACCGGCTGCCGCCGCCGCAGTGGTTTCGGCCGGAGGAGGGTTTGAAGTCGGTGGTCGAGTTGATTGCGGCGCTGGAGCAGGAGCCGCGGCGCCTGGGTAAGGAGAGCGCTGCGTTAATGAGTGAGTTGATGGAGTACGAGCGAGTGTTGCGGAAGACGGCGGAGCGGGGGCTGCGCTGGCATCTGGCTTTCAGCTGGCGGTGATGTACCCCCCCCCCGGGGGGTACTTTTCTCTAAAGTACGTTCGAATCAGGACTTAACGGGGTACTTCGGAAACGGGATCTGTTTCGTGGCGGGTGTTCTGATTTCAGTTTAACGCTTCCCGCGAAATTGTACGCAACCTGTGCTTACGGTGGGGCTGAGGCACCACCCTTCCCGTTTCTGCCCCTCACGGCGGCTCAGCGGGAAGCCATTTCGAGCGAACGGCGCGGGAACGAAGGCGGCAAACCAAGGCGGCACAACGTCGTTTTTGTCTCAATCCGATTTGAACTTTGGAGGATCGACGCAGTGCGTGAACTCCGCGCGCTATTGCGCATCCTCATGGCGCGAACAGCATCATATTGGTTGACAGTAACTCACTCAAGATGAAAGAGTGGGACGGTCGAAAGATTTCGCGAGCAGAGCGTTTCGCGAGGGTCAAGACGGAGGAGAAGAGGCATGGCAAAGATTATTGGTATCGATCTCGGCACGACGAACAGCTGCGTGGCCGTGATGGAGGGTGGCGAGCCGAAGGTAATCGCGAACGAAGAGGGCGGTCGTACGACGCCGTCGATCGTGGCGTTTACGAAAAATGGCGAGCGGCTGGTGGGCCAGGTAGCGAAACGGCAGGCGATCACCAACCCGGAGAACACGATTTACTCGATCAAGCGCTTCATGGGCCGCCGGCTGAACGAAGTGGGCGACGAGATGAAGATGGTGCCCTACAAGGTCGTGCAGAAGGGCGACAACGTGGGCGTGCTGGCGCAGGGCAAGGAGTACACGGCGCCGGAAGTGTCGGCGATGATCCTGCAGAAACTGAAGAAGGCGGCGGAAGACTACCTCGGGCAGAGCGTTACCGAGGCGGTCATTACCGTGCCGGCGTACTTCAACGACGCGCAGCGCCAGGCGACCAAGGACGCGGGCCGCATTGCGGGTCTTGACGTCAAGCGCATTGTGAACGAGCCGACGGCGGCTGCGCTGGCCTATGGACTCGACAAGAAGAAGGACGAGACGATTGCCGTGTACGACTTCGGCGGCGGCACGTTCGATGTATCGATCCTGGAAGTGGGCGACGGCGTGATCGAGGTGAAGTCGACCAACGGTGATACGCACCTGGGCGGCG
>CAXUDN010000028.1:8716-36450 GCA_964249715.1 uncultured Acidobacteriaceae bacterium | reverse complement strand
AGGTGACGCCGTGCTCAGCGTAGCCGTGATACCAGACGACGAGAGAACCGTTCCAGTCGGAGGGAAGGTCGATGCGGTATTCGGCGCCGTCCATGAGGCCGACTTCGGTTTGGCCCTGGGGGGTCTGGACCATCTGGGGGGCTTCGTCCTGGCGGATTTTCTGGGCAGGAAGGACCGGGCCGGCTGCGGCTGCCAGGGTTAGGAGCATTCGGACGGCCGTAAAGCAGGGTCGTGAGAAAAACCGAGGCATGAGGGTGTGGCTTATTGTATGCAACCGCAGGAACAATGCACATCCCCTCCCCGGTAATCTGGCCCGGCTTCCAAGTGCGGCTTTTTAATTACGGTGCGGGCCTTGCCTGGGTACTGGAGCGGAGGGCGAGGATGCCGAGGAGGACGATGGCGGCCAGGAGGGCGATCCAGAGGAGGGCTGGGTGCTGTTCGGTGAAGGGGCGTTCGTCGGGGCGGGGGGTGAAGGCGGGGTTGGGGTGTTCGGGGCCGAGGGTGAGGAAGGTGGGATTGGGTAGCGGGGTGAAAAGGCGAGCGTAGTCGTATTGGGGAGAGGGGAGGGTGGGGTCGCCGTACGCGAGATGGTATTGGCTTTTTTGCGTGGCGTCGAAGCAGAGATTCTGTTGTTCGAATTCGAGGCGGACGGATTGGAATGCGATCGGGGGATCGTCGCCGTTGTTGAGGGTGACGGTCCAGCGGGTAGGGGTGGGGAGGGTTGGGGCGTTAAGGGTGAGGCTCAGGCGGTCTTCATCGATCTGCTGGCCGTCCTGCTTGCGGTGAAGCCGAAGGAGGTTGCCGGTGAAGACCGAGGGTATTGGGGGTGGGGTGGTTTCGTCGGTGACGGGGGTTGGTTCAGCAAGAAGACGGACGGAGACTGTTACGTCGCGGCTGAAATTTGGGGGTTGGGGGCCGGGCGTGAAGGTGAGGCGACCTGCGGGGATGTGGGCTGGGAGGGTGAACTCGGCGACCGTGCTGTGGTCTTTTTGCGTGAATTGGGAAGTGGCGACGGCGGGGGTGTAGGTGCTTTCGGCTGCAGATTGTGCGGGGAGACTGAGGCCCTGGATCTGATCGGGTTGAAGGGGGCCGGTGATGGCGAAGTGAAGAAAGCGGAAGTCGGAGTCGGCGAGGTGGAGAACGGTGCTGCGGCCGAGGCGCTGGCTGGTGAGATCGAAGAGGGTGAAGCTGCCGAGTTGGGTGGGTTTGGTGTCGGCGGTGGACTGGGTGCCCGAGACGCTGACGGTGGCGATGTAGTTCTGGGCGTCCAGGCCCAGGTTGATGTCGTTGTAGGTGCCGGGAGGCATGGCGGCGTCGAAGACAGTTTGGCCCCCCCTGGTGCCGAGATTCTGGGTGGGGACGGTGCCTGGATGAGCCTGGGTGGGTTCGAGGGTGCGGAGGACGAAGGGGACTTCGGTGGTGTCGCGGTAGAGACGGAGGTCAGTGAGGCCGGGGGCGGCGTGGGCGAAGACTTCGGCGGGGAGAGCGGCGCAGGCCAGGCCGGTCCTGGGGGCGGCCGGAGTCAGGGAGCGGTCGTAACGGAAGTATTGGGGCTGCGGTGAAACGATCCCCGTGGCTGCGAGGAGGAGAACTGCCGTAACGCGGATCATGCGACGTCCCGTTCGGGGGTGCGGAGGTGTAGCCAGTCGCGTTGGTAGACAAAGCTGACGGCGAGCAAGAGGACACCGAGGCCGAGGAAGCTGAGGATGCGGTAGCCCTGGCTGAGGGTGCTGGTATCGGCGAGGAAGACTTTGGCGATGGAGACGGCAAGGAGGATGAGGGCCTGCCAGCGGAGAAAGGCGGAGTGGCGCCAGAAGCCGATGGCGAGCAGGAGCGCGCCGTAGAGCATGAAGAAAGCGGAGTAAGTGAATTGGGCGTACATAAGGTAGTCGTGGAAGGGACTCTCGCCGCTGCCCCAGGGGTGTAGCAGGCTCAGGTTGGCGCGCCAGCGGACATACCACCAGTAGCCGTGGATTTCTAGGCTTATGGCGACGAGGACAAGGAGGTTGACGAGGACGACAAAGAAAGGGATGAGGCTGGACCAAAAGGCTGGGCTTTCTTTGTCGTCCGGGCTATCGTCCCTTGAAGCCCGGTGAGAAAGCGATGCGGCGAAGACGAGGACCGCGATGGCGACGCAGTAGGTGGCGAAGCGCTGGTTGAGGAGCGGCGTGGCCGTGGCGGGTGGGTTGATGGTGATCAGGGCGCACAGGCCGAGACCGAGGCAGAGCAGGGCAAGGAAGCGAAGCAACGGGAGCCTAGTGCGCCGGGCTACCCAGAGGAGGGCAGCGCCTTCGACCAGCCAGCCTACGGTGAGCCAGCGGCCGTGGGTTTTCAGGGGAATCGCGAGAGCGAGAAAGACGACGGTGGCGGTGAGTGTTAGGGCAGAGGAGAGGGCGGTATTGGGCTTCAAGACGCCGGTTGCAGGGACTTTGAGGAGAAGGAGATAAAACGCGGCGAAGAGGATGGCGAGCCAAGGTTCTGCCCAGGTTGTGCCGCGGCGCTCGAGCATGTCGTAGAAGGTGAGGAAGACGAGGGCAGCGTTGGCGACGGGCAAGAGGCCGAGGGCGAGGAAGTCCCAGCCCGCGTCGACTTTGGCGTTTGGTTTGAGGCGAATGAGGCGTGGGGCAAAGGCGAAGAGGAGAAAAAAGGCCGTGAGGAGCAGAGATGTGCGGCCGAGTTGGAGGTTCGAGTAGAACGAGAAATACCAGCCCGCGGTGTAGAACGCGGTGCCCGCGAAGGCGCTGAAGAGCAGGCGGGACCAGGGTTTGAGGATGACGAGCGTGAGGACGGCGAGGTCCAGAAGGAAAAGGTAGGTGAACAGGGCGATCTCGTGATTTTGCCCGGTGGAGACGAGGATGGGGGTGCTGAGCCCGCCGACGATGGAGTAGAGAGCAAGGAGCTCCGCGTCCTGGTGCCAGGCCATGTAGCCGTTGAAGGCTGTGACGAGGATCATGGCCGCGAAGGCGATGGAGGAGGGAAGAAGGTGGTAGACGGAGAAGGCTGCCCAGAGCGAGAGATAGAGCGTGCCGCTGCCCACGGCTTTGAGCGAGTAGGAGAAGGCGGGGAAGCCTTTGCGGCGGAAGCGCTCGGACCAGGCGATGAGGCCGGCGCCGGCGACTAGGCCGATGACGATGCGGCCGAGAGGGCCGATCCAGTGATTGTCGAATGCGAGCTTGAGGAACCAGGACACGCCGATCAGCAGGGCGACGATGCCGATGCGGTTGAACCACTGCGAGCCGATGCGGTTTTCGAGGGATCCGTTTTGGCGTGGCTTGAGAGGGCTGGTGAGGGTGACGTTTCGAAGGGGAACGAGCGGTGGGGGTGCGGCGGGGACGTTGATTGGAGAGAGGGGGCCGGGGAGGATGGGTTCGTCGACGGAGAGGGGGCGGGGATAGATGGGCGCGGGTGGGGTCGGGCGCTCTGGCTCGGGTAGGGCGATGCCGGAGCGGCGCAGCGCGTTCTCTAGCGCTCCTACGCGGGCTTGCAGTTGCTTGAGCTGCGCCTCCATCGATGTCGGATGGGCTTCGTCCATTGCCGTCAATGTACAACCGATGGCGCTGTGTGTAAGTAACTTCGTGGAAAACGAAGGTTACCTGGAGTGACAATAAGAAGAAGGGCGTCGCTCTCTGATGAGAGTGACGCCCATGGTGTTTCTATCTTGCTCGTTCATGAAAACTGCCTTTAGAAGGGGTTAATTTTGTCGACGCCCTTCTTTTTCTTGTGCTTGCTGGAGCTTTCGTCGTTCTTGTCGTAGTTCGGCTTGGAGGTTTTCTTGGTGTTCGGGTTCTTGGTTTGCGCAGCGGGGGTGGGATGACCTGCCGCCTCGTTGACTGCATCCGGAGCTTCCGCAGCACCCTGTGCCGCGGGGAGGGGACTGTTGTCGGGTGGTTTGGGGGCGACGATGCCGTAGTTTTTGTCCGGGGCGCCGGTAGCGGCAGGTGCATCGCTGGCGCGGTTGGTGATCGCGCCGCCGGTTGTGGTGCCGGGCGTGAGAACTTCTACGCCGAGGGCTGCGCCACTGTTGCCGATGCGGGCGCCACCGGCGCTAGCGGGGGAAGCGCTGGACATGGTGCCCGTTGTGCGCTCGCCTTCGGTGGTGCCGGAGCCAACGTCAGACAGCGTGAGGGGCGCGGAGGCCGCAGCGGGGGCGGGGGTAGGCTGGGCGGGAGCCGGCTCTTTATTGGCGGACTCTGCGGCTGCGGTTTCGGCTGGTTTGGCGGCGTTGGGGTTAAAGGCGCCGACGTAATCGGCTTCGATCTGATGGACGATGGTGGGGGCAACGGTGGGCTTGGCGTCTTCCAGCGGCGGAGCGCCGAGTTGGGCGGCGGTGACCGTGTCGGGCTTGCGGATGAGCAGCAGTTCGAGGCGTTTACGCATCGTGTACTGGGCTCGGCTGCCTTCGAGGGTGTCACTGGCGGCAACCTGCTCCGCTGTGGGCTGCGGGATGGGGAGATTCATGGAGGCGAGGCGCTCTTTGGCGTCCTCGACGTGGGGGGCGGCGGCGTGTTCGAGGACCACGGCGCGATAGGCAGCTGCGGCTTTGGTGTCGTATTCCTGTTCGAGCTTGGCCTTGGGTCCCTCGGGCATGTTGGCCTGAGCACGCACGATTTTGGCCTCGGTGGCGTATGCGTCGCCGATGCCGATGAGGGTGTCATCCATGTGGCTGAAGAGGGGATAGGTGTCGACGACGGTCTGGTAACGGGCGAGAGCGGCGGGGAAGTTGTTGTGGCTGGCGTAGAACTGGCCGAGGCCGAACTCACGGGTGGCGAGGACTTCCTGGACGTCGCGGAGCTTCTGGGTGGCCTCGGTGAGGAGCGGCTTGGGGGCGTCCGGGTAGGTTTTGAGCATGGTCCGGTACTGATCCTCGGCCTTGATGGCCTTGGCGTAGTCGCGGTCGGGAACGTCCATCTGCTTCAGATAGATATCGCCCATGCGCATCTGGGCCTCGGCGGATTCGGGGGCGTTCGGGAAGAAGGTGATGAAATCCGAGTATTCCTGCTCGGCCTGGGCCATGGCTGCGGAGCCGCCTTCCTTGAACCAGCAGTCGGCCACGGCGAGCTTGGAGCGCATGAGGTACTGCGAGTCCGGGTAGGTGCTCATGAGCGTCTGGAGGTCGAGACGGGCCACGTCGAAATGGCCTTTCTGCTGCTGCACAAGCGCTTTGTCGTAGAGCTGCTTGTCGGGGAGGCTGGCGTCTTTGCCGACGAGCGGGTTGTATTTGTTTTCTTTACGGATTTCGGCGCGGGTGTCCTTGCTTTGGACGACGCGGTCCTCTTTGGCAACCTTGTCCTTGGTCTTCTCCGCTGCCGATGTCTTGGCGGGTGCTTTTACCGGCTTCGGGGAGGAAGCAGGTTTGTTTGCGCCGGTGGAGCTGGCCGGCTCGTCCTTCTGGATCCACTTGTGCTTCTTGGGCGCGGGCGTCCCGTCGGTTTGCGGGGTTGCTGCAGGCGCGGGGTCAGGGGTTTGTTGCTGGGCGCTGATTGCAGGGCCGGCGAGCAGGAGCAAAAAGGCAGCACCGGCGGCCCATCCCGCGCGGCTGTGAGGAAAGAAATTCGGCAAACCAGACTGCATCCACAACTCCCAACTGCCGTTCCGGGGAGGAAAGCGGCGCTGCTGACATTCTAGGCGTCCGGAGGAGTTTCGCCCAGCGGACGGGCGAGCTTTCCGGAGGGCTAGACCTTACTTTCGGCGGCCTGGCGGGCGGCCTGGAGCAAGGTTTGCGCGTTTCCCTCGGTGCGTCCCGGCTGAAAGACGGCCGAGCCGGCGACGAGCATGTCCGCTCCTGCTTGGACGACCGAGGCAACGGTGTCGTGAGCGATGCCGCCGTCGACCTCGATGCGAAAGTTGAGGCCCATCTTGTGGCGAAGGTGGCGGAGGTGGGCGATCTTCTCGACGGCACGGGGGAGAAAACTTTGACCGCCGAAGCCGGGATTGACGCTCATAACGAGGACGTGGTGGACCATGGGAAGGACTTCGGTGAGGAAGTCGACTGGGGTGGCGGGGTTGATCACGACGGCGGGTTGGCAGCCATGGTCACGGATGAGCTGCAGGGTGCGGTTCAGGTGACGGCAGGCCTCCCAGTGAACAGCGATGAAGTTGGCGCCGACCGCGGCGAAGTCAGGGATGAATTTGTCGGGGTCCTCGATCATGAGATGGCAGTCGAGGGGGAGCTCCGTTACGGGGCGGATGGCTTTGACGACGGGTGGACCGAAGGTGATGTTGGGGACGAAGTGGCCGTCCATGACGTCGACGTGGACGATGGTGCCGCCGCCGCGCTCGGCTGTGGCGATTTCTTCCCCGAGGCGGGTGAAGTCGGCCGCCAGGATAGAAAATGCAAGCTCAATCAACGCCGCTTCTCCCGTCGATGCATCTCCGCAGGATAGCAGCGTGGGCTATCTCCTGGATGGCGGTCTGGCTGCTCGGTTCGAACAGGGGGTGAAGGAGGATTTTGCGACGGAGAGTCGGCTGGGTAATGCTTCCATCGCGCATGGTAATGCCCCAAGGATGGCATGGATGCCGGCGAGGGTTTGCTCTAGTTTCGGGTTTGCGGGTTGAACTCGCGAGGCGTATGGGACCGAGATTGGAGGCATTGCCGACTGCTCCGAAAGAGGCTGCTACAGCTTCGACGACGCAACGTGCGGCTCCCAAGGCCCGAATGGAAGTCGGGGTCGTGGTGGGACTGCTGGTTGCGGGCGGGGGAATGCTGCTGGCATGCCACCTGGAAGGGCAGAGCCTTCGCCTTTTGCTGCAGCCTACGGCCTTTACGGTGGTGATTGCAGGCACGTTGGCGGCTGTGCTGATGCAATATCCGCTTTCCATCACTAAAGAGGCTTTTCGGCGGGTAGGAGTGATGTTTCATAGCCGGAGTCAGCCGGTGGCGGTTCTTGTGGAGGATCTGGCAGGGTATGCCCGGCTTGCGGATCGGGGTGGCTTACTGGTTCTGGATGAAGTGCTGGATGGAATATGCGACCCATTTCTGAGGAAGGCACTGACCCTTGCGGTGGATGGTGTTCCCCCTGCGGAGATCCGCGCGACCATGGAGCTTGATCTTGCGGCGCAGGACCACACCGCGCAGGTGATGGATGATCTGTTCGAGACGGCGGGGTCTACGGCGCCGCCACTAGGAATTCTGGGCGCGGTGCTGGGTCTTATTCACGTGATGCGGACACTTGGAAATCTGAATGAGGTAGGTCCGGGGATCGGGGCTGCGTTTGTTTCAACGCTTTATGGGGTGGGGCTGGCCAATCTGTTGATCTTGCCGCTTGGGGGAAGGCTCCGGCTGAGGGAGTTGGAGCAACGGCGCAGAAATGAAATGCTGCTGGAAGGCGTGTTGGGCATTGTGGCGCGGGTGAGGCCGCGGTTTCTGGAGAGCCGGTTGCGATCGTATGTCTCTTCTTCTGCTGATCGTGAGCAAATTAGAGCTCGCGCGGGCTGATGAATGCCCTCCTGCACCGTTCGCGGTCGAGCCAGCGGGGGCGCTGGCTGGTCTCCTATGCCGACCTGATGACGCTGTTGTTTGCGGTGTTTGTGGTTTTGTTTACGGCTGCGCAGCGTAAGCCGATTCCGGTTGAGGCGGTTCGGTATGGCTTGCAAAACACCGCGGCGTCACAGTCAATGCGAGCGCCACCTTCAGCCGAGCACGCTTCCGAGGCTTTATATCACCGACTAAGTCACGTGCTTGCGCTCCCTGCGAGAGACACGAACCTGTCGCTGCAGCGGCTGCCCAAGGGTGTCGTGGTTCGGATGAATGAGGCCGGTTCTTTCGGGACGGCGGATGCCCGGCCTTACCCGGCGATGCAAGAGGAGTTGCACGAGATCGCTGCCGCTGTGGGTGGCAGCGGTGCGCGCATCTGTGTGGAGGGCTACACCGATGACCATCCGATTCATACGGCGGAGTTTCGGTCGAATTGGGAGCTTTCTACGGCACGGGCGCAGGCGGTGCTCGTGCTGCTGCTTGCGGAGCCGGGGTTGGATCCGGCGAATCTGTCGGTAGCGGGGTATGGGCCTTTCCATCCGCTAGCGAGCAATGACACGCAGGCAGGGCGGCGGCTAAACCGGAGGATTGACCTGGTGATTTTTCCTGCAGGTGGCGACTAGGTGTCACGGTTACGCCGTTGGGTCGTGCTGTGCACGTCGTCGAAGCTCCGCGAATGCCGTCCTTTCAATGTGTGGGTTCAGCGGTTCACGTCGAGGTACAGTTCGTTCCATCGATGTGCTCGAAGGGGGTCGTTCGAATCAGACAGTGGGCTGCTACTCCGGTTCCACGCAGGTTAGAGAAGTTTGGGACGACACCGAGAGGGTGGCAGCGTAGGTGTCCCGAATGCCGCTGCCCGGAACGCGCGAATCGAGAGGGTGACCTTGGCGAGCCGAGAGTGACGACCTGAGGTGTTCGGCGACGGGCTGAGCGCGAGTGAGTTAGAGGATCGCCTCACCGGGCAGAAGCGCTTTGCCGCGCCGTTTCCGTTTTGGGAGGACCGGGACGATGCGCTCGACACCCTCGCGGCCGGGGTGCAGGATGCGCGTTTTTGCCTCAGTGTCGGCGGCTTCGGCCACGACCTTCGCGGCTTCACGATCTACGGGCGGGAGTTCGGCGGGAGGACCGAGGACGACGCGGGCTGCGGCGTTGAGGAGGCGACGGAGGGGCCAGGAGCCGTCGGGGTTGGGAAGGAGAACTTCGCCGGCGCGCTGTTTTTCTGGGCGGTAGTACCAGCGTTTGAAGAGCGCGAGGGCGTCGCCGCGTTCGGAGGGTTCCGGGTCGGGAGAGGAACGGGCTTGGGATTCGAGATCGACGAGCAGGGTGCGGGCGCGGTCCTCGGGCGAGAGGGTTTCCGGGGTGGGTCCGGTGCTGGCCTCGGGAACGGCGCTGAGCATGAGGGGTTGGGCGAAGAGGCTGGAGCCGACGGCGGTTTGCTCGCGGACGGCGCGGACACCGAGGGTGGAGAGGCGGGAGGGGCCGACGAGGCGGCCGTTGTCGAGGAGGAAGACGGCGGCTTCCTGGGCGGCGCCTTCGCCGGCGCTCTCTGAATCCTGGGGGACGGCGGTCTGGACGATGAGGGCGCGGACGTCTTCGGCGGCGCGGATGAGGGGATCGGCACCCTGGGTTGTTGCTTTTACTCTTTCCCACTGGCGGTGAAGAGTGGCGGCGGCTTCGAAATCCATTGCTTGGCTGGCCTCTTCGCGTTGGATAGCGATTTCTGCGAGGAGGCTTTCGCCGCGGGTGCGGAGGTAGGCGAAGACGCGGTCGGCTTCGGCGCGGTAGGTGTCGGCGGTGACGGCCATTTTGCAAGGGGCGAGGCAGCGGCCCATCTCGCCGTAGACGCAGCCGGGGTGCTCGGGGTGCACTTCGAGGTCTTCGTGGCAGCGGCGCACTTTGAAGAGCTCGCCGACGGCTTCGGCGACGCGCTCGGCGGCGGCGCGGGAGGCGAAGGGGCCGAAGCTTTCACGGAGCGCGCGGCGACTCATCTTGTTGCTGACGTAGACGCGGGGGTGATCGTGGGCGAGGGTGACGCGGAGGAAGTAGGGGCAGTGGAGGCGCAGGCGTTTGCGGGCTTCGGCTTCGCCGAAGAGGGCGTGGGTAGCGCGGTAAAGGAGGAGGATCGATTCGAATTCGGAGCCGGTGGGGGTCCACTCGATGGAGCGGACGCGGTCGCGGAGGTTGAGGCGTTTTGTGAGGACAGGGCGGCCTTCGGCGTCGACGGTTTCGGGCGGTAGGAGCAGGCGGCGCAGGCGACGGCGGAGGTCGGCGGCGCGCATGAGGTAAGGCTGGTCGGTGTCGCGCTCGCCGCGGAGGGCGAAGACCCCGGCACGGGCGGGGATGGCGCGGAGGATGGGCTCGGCGTTTTCGGGGGAGAAGGCGACGCGATGGGCAAACCCGAACTGCTCGGCCATGGGTAGATCTTAGTTTGTCCGGCGGGTTTTCTTTCCGTCCATCCCACCTCCGCGGGGGAACTGGAAAGATTTTGCAACCAAAGGACCGCCGGAGTGCGTATGGTCCTCTGAAAGCCCTCAAGGAGATTCCTATGCGACGCCTCGATCTTAGCTTTGCCGCCCTTCTGCTCTTGGCCGTCGTTGGTCATGCGCAGAACTTCAGCACATCGCCCTGTCATGACGAGGGCTCGCATTCTGGATGGATGTTCGGTAACAGCGAACAGGCCTGCGAGGTTCGAAGCGCTGTGCTTCCGTTAGTGAACGGGCGACTAGAAGTCTCCGGGAAGAATGGCGGGATCGAGGTGATCGGCGAAGACCGGCGTGATATCGCGCTTGAGGCGAAGGTCACAGCGCGGGGCTCCTCGCGCGAGGACGCCGTTTCCCGCCTTCATGAAATCCGTATCGTCACCGAGGGCGAGATCCACGCGGAAGGTCCCAGTGAGAACGGGAACCACTCCTGGTCGGTCGGGTATAAGCTCCATGTGCCGCGGCACCTGGCGGCGAACCTGCGCACCGAGAACGGCGCCATCATGTTGGCCGGGATTGATGGGCCAGTGAATGCCCAAACCACCAATGGCGGGCTTTCGCTTCGCGATCTGGCGGGAGACGTGCATGCGCAGACCGAGAATGGGGGCGTGAGCCTATCGCTCGCGGGTGACCGTTGGCGCGGCAACGGGCTCTTTGCCAAGTCGACGAACGGCGGGATTTCCGTAAAGGTCCCGGACCACTTTGCGGCGCACCTGGTTGCCTCTACCGTAAACGGCGGCCTGAGTGTGGGCTTTCCGGTGACGGTGCAGGGCCAGATTCGCAAGAACATCGATACGGACATCAATGGCGGCGGACCTACCGTTCATCTGGAAACGACAAATGGCGGCGTTTCGATCAGCCGGATGTAAGGCGCGTGCGGAACTCAGCTGCCGGCGATGGTCATGCCTTCGATCTGCACGGTGGGGACAGCGCCCGAGCCCCGGAATTCGAGGTCATTGCCGATGGCGCTGACGTTCCGGAACATGTCTTTGAGATTGCCGGCAATGGTGATTTCTTCGACAGGGAAGGCGATTTCGCCGTTTTCGATCCAGAGACCGCTGGCGCCCTGGGAGTAGTCGCCGGTGACGAGGTTAACGCCGAAGCCCATGGTACTGAGGACGAGGAGGCCCTGCTTGACGTTGCCGACGATCTCGTCGTGGGTTTGCGTGCCGGGTTCGAGGAAGTAATTGCCTCCGCCGATGCCGGGAGCGCCGGAGAGGCCGCGGGAGGCTTTGGCGTTGGAGACCATGCCGAGTTTGCGGGCTGTGTAGGTATTGAGGAGAAGCTCTTTGAGGACCCCGCGCTCGATGACGACCGTGCGGCGGGTGGGAAGGCCGTCTCCGTCGAAGGGGGAGGTGCCGAAGCCGCCGACCTGGAGCGTGGAGCCGTCGGGGAGGGTGTGGTCGAAAACCATGGTGCCGTCGTCGACCATCGTGATGTTTTCGCCGGCTACCTGCTCGCCGAGCTTGCCGGCAAACATGCTGGCGTTGCGGTAAATAGCGTCGCCGTTGGCTGCGCCGAGGAGATTGCCCATGAGGCCCCGGGCGCTCTCCGGCGGAAAGATGACGGGGCACTGCTGGGTGGGGATGCGGCGAGCGCCGAGCAGGCGGAGGGCGCGGCGTGCGGCCTCCTGACCGACCGCTTCGGGGTCTTCGAGGAGGCGAGCGGTGCGGGCGCTGGAATACCAGTAGCCGCCCTGCATGCCTTTGGCGTCCTGCGCGATGGGCGAGGCGGAGAAGCCGACGTAGGAGCGGCGGTACTCGCCGTGAAAGCCGCGCGAGGTGACCATGACGCGATGAGCGGAGGAGCAGTCGAAGCTGGCGCCCTTGGAGTTCTGGATGCGGGTGTCGGAGGCCATGGCGGCGGCTTCGCAGCGCCTGGCGATGGCGAGGCGCTCGGGGGCGGGGATGCCGTCGGCGTCTTCAAAGAAAAGAGCCTGGGCGGCGGGGTCGTGCATGCCGAGGACTTCGCGTTCGGGGAGGCCAGCGAAGGGGTCGACACCGGTGACTTTGGCGAGGGCGACGGCGCTGGATACGAGACGCTGGATACCGGCTTCGCTGAGGTCGGAGGTTGAGGTCGAAGCAGTGCGCTGACCGCCTTCCCCGGCACAGAAGACACGGAGGCCGAGGGCGCGGGAGCCGGCCTCGGTGAGTTGTTCAACTTCGCCGAGGCGTATGTGGACGTTGAATTCGTCGCCTTCGTAGCCGACAGCTTCGGCGTCGGTTGCACCGGCTCGAAGCGCCCGGTCGAGGGCTTGTTCCGCCAATTGCGCGAGGTTGGAGGTCACGGTGGCAGTGGCTGCGGCGTGAGGAGGATTCGGCATGTACCTCTATTTTCGCAGTAAGTTACGCCTGTGCCGCGGCGCGCCACGATGATGATCTCTAGTCGCGAATAAAGAGGGCTGTCCCATTCCCTGATGTGTTGGTTGCGATAACCCGCACGTTGTCGCCCTTGGAGGGAGATAGTCTGTCGCCCGGTACAGCGCCCGTCATGCTGTCGGCCATGGCCTTCGGGTCAAGGGTGAAGGTCTGTTCTGTGCCTGCGGCGTTTTTGACGGTGACCTGGTGCTGGTGCTTGTTGAACCTGGTGACGGTGCCTTCGACGATATCGAAGGGCCCGGGCCCGAGGTCCTGCACTGCCACGGCCGTGCGTTGGTCACCGTCACCATAGAAGTACACCACGACCTGCTCGTTCAGCTTGTTGAAGGACGCTACCGGGACGGTGCGATCTTTAACGTCGCGGTCGAAATTCATCTCAGTGGTGCTTTTCTGCGAGAGATAGCTGAAGACTCCCTCGGAGCCATCGTTGGTTTTAAGCTGGATGGTTCTTGCCTGGGGATTGATTTGTTCTACGGTGCCGCTGAGGGCGTGAACGACCTCCTGGGCGGCGGCCACATGACCGCATGTGAGGGCTGCGGTGAAGACGCAAAGACAGCATGCTGCACGATACATAATGTCACCTCCTGCTCCGTCGCCGGGAAAGGCGAGAAGCACTGCGGCTGAAATTATGTATCTTAACGCGACATAAAGCAAGCATGTTGCTGGAAGCGGTCGACCGGCTGCGGAGCTTACTCGACAGGGAATTCGGAGAGCCGGGGTTCGCGGTTGTCCGTGGCGGCCTGGAAGTACACGCCAGCAGGGCAATACTCAGAATCCTGCCGCAGCTTATGTTCGACATGGGGCGCGGGTTCGTGGGCGACCTGTCTCTTCAACAGCTTGACGCTGCCGTGGCAGTCTTTGCAGCGGAACTCGCTGTCGTTGTCTTCGAGGGCCTCGCGGACGGTTTTGACCTTCCAGAAGGTGGAACGCGTGCCATCGATGATGCGCTTACGTTTCACTTCGCAGTCGTAGATCTTTTCTTTCTGGATCTTTTCCTTGGCTATCAACGGCCCGTACCTCCTACGGTCATGCGGTCTAACTTGATTGTGGGCATGCCCACGCCTACCGGAACGCTCTGGCCTGCTTTGCCGCAGGTTCCAATACCTTCATCCAGCGCCAGGTCGTTGCCGACCATGGAAACGTGTTTGAGCGACTCTGGGCCGTTGCCGATGAGGGTTGCGCCTTTGACGGGGGCTGTGATTCTGCCATCCTCGATGAGGTAGGCTTCGCTTGCGGTGAAGACGAACTTGCCGGTGGTGATGTCGACCTGGCCGCCGCCAAAGTTGACGGCATAGAGGCCGCGTTTGACGGAGCGGAGAATATCGTCGGGCGCATCGTCGCCTGAGAGCATGTAGGTGTTCGTCATGCGCGGCATGGGGATGGCCTGGTAGCTTTCGCGGCGGCCGGAGCCGGTGTTGGGCATGCCCATGAGGCGGGAGCTGAGCTTGTCCGAGAGGTAGCCGCGGAGGATGCCGTTTTCAATGAGAACGGTTTCCTGGGTGGGGTTGCCTTCGTCGTCGACGTTGAGGGAACCGCGGCGGCCGGGCATGGTGCCGTTGTCGACCACCGTGACTTTGCTGGAGGCGACCTGACGGCCGATGAGGCCGGCGAAGGCGGAGGTCTTCTTGCGGTTGAAATCGGCCTCGAGGCCGTGGCCTACGGCCTCATGAAGCAGGACGCCTGGCCAGCCGGGGCCGAGGACGACCTCCATTTCACCGGCAGGGGCGGCTTTGGCGCCGAGTTGCAGGATAGCGGTGCGGGCGGCTTCTTCGGCGAAGTGTTCGGGGGTGCGTCCACCGGGGTGCTCAGGGCTGCTGCCTTCGAAGTAGTCGAGGGTTACCCTTCCGCCTCCGCCTGATGTCCCGCGGGCGAGTTCGCCACTGGTGTCTTTCGCGATGACCATGACGTTGAAGCGGGCGAGTGGCTGGGTGTCGCTGGCGAAGGTGCCGTCGGATGCGGCGATGAGGATGCGGCGAAGTTCATCGTTGAGGCCGGCGCGGACCTGGACGATGCGGGGATCGAAGGCGCGGGCGGCGCGATCGGCGCGGGCGATGAGTGCGAGCTTGGCGGCGATCTCAGCGTCCACCGTGGCGCCGGCAACGGGATAGAGTTGCGCGGCGGGGCGCTCCTTTAAGCCTTGCACGCGCTCGGTCTGGGGGCCGCTGGCGATGAGGGCGGCAGTGCGGGCGGCTTTTAGGAGTTTCTCGGGAGCGAGATCGTCGGTGTAAGCGAAGCCGGTGCGCTCGCCGGAAAGGACGCGGATACCGCAACCGACGCTGATGCCTTCGGCGGCGGTTTTGACGATGCCTTCATCCATGCCGAGGGAACTGGAGGTGACGGCTTCGAAGTAGAGGTCGGCAAACTCTCCGCCCGCGCTGAGGGCTTCGCCCAGGCAGCGTTCCAGCAGCCGCTCATTGAGGCCGAGGGTGTCAAAGAAGTATTTTTTGTGGTCGTATGCTGGCTGGAGAATAGGGGAGGGAAGAGCCGCCATCTCTCCATTGTAATGGCTCAGATTACATTACCAATGGGTTAGCCTATCGGCCGTTCGAGGGATCGCCGCTGTTGGCGACGTCCATATCCAGGAAAAGCTGGGAGAACCCGGGTGCGTAGCAGTTGTTGTCTGGGGCGTAGGAGGCGCCGCAGCTTTGTGTGATTTCAGGGCGGCGGGGCGATTGGGCGTATTGCCAGACCACGATGCCAGGATCCGGCGTGGCGCTTAGCGGTTTCGGTTGGAGGGTGCAGCCGGGGGCGGGTGGGCACTGGTCGAGGGCGTCGAAGATGGCGACTTCGTGCAGACTGCCGGCCTTTACGCGAGCGCGTATGTCTTCGATCGTGTCGATTTTGGCGCCGGGCGAGTCTTCGACCTGTTGGCCACTGGCATAGACGCCGGGGCGGAAGTCGGTGGCGGCGACGGCTTCGGTCCAGCCAAGCAGATAGGCGGCCTGTTCCGGGAGCAGGCGGCCGCCTTCCTCCTGGTCGAGAAAAAGGATGGTGTGGTTGGGGAAACCTTCGTGGGTGGCGCTGGCTACCGCAGCGGCGGCGTCGTGCTGGCCGAGTTGGGTGGGGGAGGTGCCGGCTTTCCGGGCTTTGAGGATCTCGGCGTCGAGGCGGCCGTTGGCGAGAACAAGGAAGCCCCAGCCTTGCGCGCGGAGAATAGCGCGCTGGCCTGTCCAGGTATTTGTGGTTTCGCCGGGGGGATTGGTGATCCAGTAACCGGTGAAGGCGAAGGTCTTTTGGAGGCCGGCCATGGCGGATGCGCCGGGGTAGTCGTTGCGGTCGAAACCTCGCCACTGGCCGGCACCGGCGTTACCAGGGGCAGTGCTGGTTGCGTACGCGACCACCTTGAAAGTGCTGGGTGAGCCTCCGTGCGAACAGCCAACACTCCATCCGAGAAACAATGTGCCAAGAGCCAGCCATTCGCGCACGCCGTAAAATCTCCTCGGGTTAGACTACAGCCCTGGCTTGCCTGTTCCGCCCTAACCTCTTCAGGATGATCCCATGTCTGCCGCTACCACTCTTCTGCCTGACCCGCGTTACCCCATTGGGCGCTTTCTCCCGCCTGACCCGATTACCGCGGATGATCTTCGTTTTGCGGTGCTTGCGATTGCGGAGCTGCCGGAGCAGCTTCGCGAAGCTGTGCGGGGGCTGGATGACGAGCAGTTGAATACACCGTACCGCGAAGGGGGATGGACGGTTCGGCAACTGGTGCATCATGTGGCGGACTCTCACATGATTGCCTTTGCGCGGCTGCGTCGTGCGCTGACGGAGGACTGGCCGCAGGTGCACGGCTATAACGAAAAGGCCTTTGCTACCCTGCCCGATACGACGGCGCCGGCGGAGTGGTCGCTGGAAATTGTTGAAAGCGTGCATGCGCGCTGGGTAATGGTGCTGCAAAGCTTTACCGGTGAGCAATGGGCTAGGGGATTTCTGCACAGCGAGCGTGGGCCGATGCGGCTGGACTTTGCGACGCTTCTTTATGCATGGCATTCCCGTCACCATGTGGCGCACATCACGCACCTGCGCGCGCAGCAGGGTTGGTAGACGGCGCACGGAAGTAATGCCCCTTGTGGGGAGTTGGTGCCTTGTGCCACGAGTGATAGCGTTTCTCCATGCCGCCGCCCGGAGCTGTTCTTGCGGAAGATCCTGTCCTGCTTTTAGCGCAAACGCCCGAGGCGCTGGCGGTACGGCTGCGGGCGTTCCTGGATGCGCATCCTGACGGTGCCGTATTGGAGGATGGGAAGCCGCTTTTTGAGTTGACGAAGGCGCAACACAAGATCACGGCGGATCACGGGCGGTGCACGCTGCAGCTTTGGAGCGGTGATCGCAACCTGGTGCGGACGATTGCGGCTGCTTCCGAGCGCAATGGATGCCTTCGTCTGACGACCAGGAGGCTGGGTCAGCCGCAGACCAAGACCCTGGTGATTGCTGCTGCCGCGCCGCAGCGCGAGCCCGCGCGACGGGAGCCTGCGCGGAAGGGCTATTTACGGCTGTTGCAGCGCGTGCTGGCACGAGAATTTCCCGATTACCAGAGCGAGGGCTTTCGCGCGGCGATGGATCTGGAACGATCGTTTGGGCCGGCGTATGCGCGTGGATCGTTGGTGCGGGGAAATGAAGCGTGGGCGGTGATCGGGGTGGGCGCGGCGGAGTCGCAGTCGATTACAGACGGGATTCTTACGCTGGGTATTCTGTGGCTGCATCACTGCCGGGAACGCAGCGACGGGCGCCAGCTTTACAAGGGCCTGCGAGTGATTGTGCCACGCGGAGCCGCTACGTTGACGCTGGCGCGGATGCCGTGGCTCAACAGTTCGGCAGCGCAGTGGCAGCTGTTTGAGCTTGACGAACGCAGCGAGGAACTGACGGCACGGGACCCGGCCGATCAGGGAAATCTGCGCACCCGGCTTGTTCACCAGGCTGATCTGGGGGCGGCGCAGGAGAGGTTTGGCCGGGCGATCGAGGAAGTGATGTCGCTGGTGCCAGCGGGCGAGGCGCATCGTGTGGAGCAGCGACTGCGTTCAACTTCGGAGCTTGCCTTTCTGGTGCATGGGTTGGAGTTTGCGCATGCTCGCATCTCTCTGGCGCCGGGCAGCTTTGCCCAGGTGGTGGAGATTACGGCTGGGGTGGGCGCCGGGGAGACTCCCTTGACGCCAGCTACGCGCGAGGAGATCAAGGGGCTGGTTGCGGAGCTTTTTGCGCGACGGCACCCGAATGCGGTGCAGCATGGACGGGTGCTGCGGCCACAGGGTCCGGGTCGTAGCATTGGTGCATTTACGGGACGGGCGGCGCATGGCCGGTTACAGGCTGTCCGGACGGCGGAGGCGGACGGCGAGGGTGGATTGACCAGGCTGGAGATGCGGGATCGCGCTTTGGCAGCGCGGCAGGACCCGCTTTTCCGGGCAGCTCCGGAGCGTTGGCTGGAGTCGGTGCTGCGGGAGAACCTGGCTCCGCTTACGCGTTCGCTTGCACCGCTGCCCGGTGGCCAGCGGACGTCAGCGGATCGCTTTGCCAACGAGGTGGACCCGGATACTTTCGGCAACCGGGAAGCTGATGTTGACGAGGGAAGAGGGTGGGGATCGCGTAGGGTGCGCTCGGGCGACAACTCGCTGATCCCACGTTTCGATCCAAGGTTTGTTTACTCGCAGGTGCCGGCGATCGCCGGGGCAGGGGATCGCGGGATGCTCGACCTGCTGGGGATGACCGAGGACGGCCGGTTGGCGGTGATCGAGATCAAGGCCTCAGATGATCTTCAGCTTGCTTTGCAGGGTCTGGACTACTGGATCCGGGTTCGTCATCACTGCGCTGAAACGATGAATGCAGGGACGGACCGGATCGCAGGTCCAAACGATCTGCAGCGGCATGGCTACTTCCGGGATGTGCAGCTTTCATCGTTGCCGCCACGGCTGTACCTCGTGGCGCCGGCGCTGCAGATCCATCCTGCGACGGAGACGATCTTGCGGTATTTGTCGCCGCGGGTGGAGTGGACGCTGCTGGCGTTGGACGAACGCTGGCGACAGGAGGTGCGTGTGGTGTGGCGGAAGAGCGGTGGCTCACGCCGGTAGTCGCTGCGGCGCATCAGGGCTGGAGAACGCGGATGATTTCCGCGGCTTCCCCGGCCTGCAGGCGCGACGGTCCGGCGTCTACCGGTACGACCACGGCCCGTGCACGGGGCAACGGCAGGGACGAGCCGTCATCCTTGAGCAACGTGCAGCTCTCGTCGAGGGCGATAAGGATCTGGAGTTTGTCTTCGAAACCGAGACTAATTTCCGCGTTTTCGAGTTGCAAACGGTCGACGGCGAAGTAGTCGCAGGCGACCAGGCGCGTGAAGCCGTTCATGGGCTGTGGGGAGATGAGGCCGGCAGCGGTTGCGGTGCGGGTTACGGCGGCTCCTGCTTCAACATGCAGTTCACGCGGACGGCCGTAGTCCCAGAGGCGGTAGGTTGTGTCGCTGTATTGCTGCGTTTCGAGCACCACCATGCCGGGCCCGATGGCGTGAACGGTGCCGGCCTCGACGAAGACCATGTCACCGGCGTGGACGGGGATCATGCGGAGCTTGTCTTCGATGGTTCCGTCCTCGACGGCGGCGCGGACCTCCGCGCTAGTGAGCGGTTCGCGGAAGCCTACAGCGACCTGGGCACCCGGTTCTGCCGATAGGACGTACCAGCACTCGGTTTTGCCGCGGGGCATGCCTAACGTTTGGGCCTGGCGGTCGTCCGGGTGTACCTGGACGGAGAGTTTTTCTTCCGGGAAAAGAAGTTTGATAAGGAGGGGGAAGCCCTCGTGGCGAGGGTCACCGAGACTTTCCGGCGTGTCGGAGGTGATCTCGGCGAGGGTACGCCGGTGGGGGGCGGTTTCTTCCACAAGGCAGTTTTCTGCGGTAAGCCAGATTTCGCCGATGGGGTTGCCGTCGACGGAAGCAGAATGCCAGGGTGCGAGGTTGCGGGTGCCCCAGATACGCTCTACCAGAACGGGCTCTAGGACGAAGGGTTTGGAGGCTGGAGCGTGGGCGATCGTCGTTCCGGGCAAGCTCATTCTGGTTGCGATTCTACGACGAGGCGTAGGAGCCTCTCGATTGAAACGCTTCACAAGCCTGGTTCGAGCTTTGCCGTAAGCTGGGAGTGACTGCGCTTACATGCGGCTGTTATCGTTCACAAGGTCAAACGATTTTCAGGCCTCGCCGCTCTGCGGGACCTCGCCGCCGACGGCAGGACCGCTGCCGCGAGACTTCGGCGTTAGAGCAACTATATGAATTCTCGGCAGACGTTGACGATAGGGATTGATCTTGGCGGCACGAGCATTCGGGTCGGCCTCTATGACAGCGCTATGCAGTTGTTGGAGAGCCACTCGATGCCGACGCGGGTTGCGGCGGGTCCGCAGGCTGCGGTGGACGAGATGGCCGCGGCCATCGAGCGGCTGCTGCGGGCGCAGACCGTGGGCCAGCTCACGCCCGATGTGATTGGCATTGGCCTGGGGAGCCCAGGCCCGATTGATCTGCGCAGAGGTGTTCTTGGGCTCCTGCCGAACCTGCATGGGTGGGAGAATTTTCCACTGCGGGATGCGCTGGCGGAAGCGACAGGCCGGCCGGTCATTCTGGAGTCCGATGCGAATGCGGCGGCGATTGCGGAATGGAAGCTCGGCGCAGGGCGAGCGAGCGGGCTTGAGACGATGGTGATGATTACGCTGGGAACGGGCGTGGGGAGCGGCCTGATTCTGGACGGTAAAGTCTGGCACGGCATGTTCGGGATGGGCGGCGAGTTGGGCCATACGATCGTAGATCCGGGCGGCTGGCTTTGCGGTTGCGGAAGCCGCGGGTGCCTGGAGGTAGTGGCCTCGGCGAATGGCCTGATCCGGATTGCACGCGTTGTGGGCGCCGGCATGGAAGCCTCCCCTGCGATGCGGGTGCTGACGCAGGACGACGCGCCGTTTATGCCGCTGGATGTAGCGCTGCTGGCGGAGGGCGGAGACGCTTCGGCGAAGCTGGCCTTTGAGCAGTTGGGCCGCTACCTTGGACTTGGGCTGGCGAATCTGATCAGTGCGCTGGATCCCCCGATGATTGTTGTCGGGGGTGGCGTGGCGAGTGCGTGGCCGCTGTTTGCACCGTCGATGTTTGAGGCGGTGCGGGAGAACAGCGTGGTGTACCGGCTGGTGGCGCCCACGCAGCGAGAGTCGATGGAGCGCGACCGGACGTTTATCCGTCCTGCGCTGCTGGGACCGGCGGCAGGTCTGCTGGGGGCGGGGCTTCTGCCGCATCTGGCTGTGCCCACGAGCGAGCAGCCTAGTTTTGCGGAATTTACTCAGGAGATTTCTCGTTGAAACGCATTTTTGTTGCCCTTGCGTTGGCTCTGCCGGCGGTTGCTTCTGCCCAAATTCGCCTTCCTCACACCTTGTCGGACCACGCGGTGTTGCAGCGTGAACGACCGATCCACGTGTGGGGATGGGCTACACCGGGGGCGCATCTCTCCGCGCACTTTCATAAGCAGACTGTGCCGGCCGAAGCGAATAGTCTGGGCAAATGGGAGCTTTGGCTTGCGCCGGAGACCGCGGGTGGGCCGTATACGTTGACGATCAGCGGCGATGGGGCGGAAAAGACGGTTGCGGACCTGCTGGTGGGAGATGTTTGGTTTGCTTCCGGGCAGAGCAACATGGAGTTTCCGCTGGATGGCTTTCGTGACGCGAACGGGAAGCCGACCGCTGTGCTCAAGAACGGGGAGCAGGAAATTGCCGCTGCAAACAATCCGAAGTTGCGGTTGTTGAGGGTGGAGCACAAGGCTTCGGCTTTTCCGCTGGATGACGTGACGACAAACTGGACGGCGTGCACGCCGGAGACCGCAAAACAGTTTTCGGCGGTGGCTTACTTCTTTGGGCGTGAGATTGCGGCAAAGGAGAACGTCCCGGTTGGGCTGATCGATTCGACGTGGGGTGGGACGCCGGCGGATCCGTGGGTGTCGATGGAGACGTTGGGGTCTGATCCGGAGCTACTGCCTGCTTTTGCGAGCCGAGCGCGGTTTGCGGCGCACCTTGCGGATACAGACGCGATGATGGCGGAGGAAAAGCGCCAGGATGCCGCGGCGCTGGCTGCGGGCAAGCCTGCGCCTTCCCATCCGTGGCACCCGTACGAGGCGTCGTACGTGCCGGCGGGGCTTTATAACGGGATGATTGCGCCGTTTACGCCTATGTCGGTGAAGGGCTTTCTTTGGTACCAGGGGGAGACGAACTCCGCGCATGATCGTGCGCCTTACTACTCGACCTTGTTTCCGGCGCTGATTCGCGATTGGCGGTTGCATTTCGGGCAGGGCGAGTTGCCGTTCCTGTTTGTGCAGATCTCGTCGTTCAACTCGCCTGGGGAGGACTGGGGGCGGGTACGTGATGCGCAGCGGCGGACGTTGGAGGTGGCGAATACGGCGATGGCGGTGACGCTCGACATCGGGCTGGCCGACAATGTGCATCCGCCGGACAAGCAGACGGTGGCAGAGCGGCTGGCGCTGCCTGCACGGGCGATGGTCTACGGCGAAAGGATTCCCTATGCGCCGCCGCTGTTCCGTCAGGCCACGCGGGAGCTGCAGCCGGATGGGAGCTATGCGATGCGGGTGTGGTTCGAGCATGGCGAGGGTCTGACCTATAAGGGCAAGCCGGCGACGGGCTTTGAGCTTGCGGGCAAGGATGGCAAGTTCGTGACGGCGGCGGCGCAGGTGCAAGGGGGGACGGTGCTGGTGACGGCGCCTTCGCTGCGTGAGCCTGCGTATGTCCGCTACGGATGGATGAGTGTGGTGGAGAACAATCTTTATAACGCCCAGGGTCTTCCGGCCTCTACGTTTACGTCGGAGACTGAAATTCCGCACTGAAGCGCTTAAACCTTTTCCGAGGTAATTTTCGGACCCTCGGCATGAAGCGATGTGTCGCTTTGTTATCGTTCAAGGGCTTGAAATGAGGCTTTTTCACGTTAGGCTGTAAGCGTGTTGATTGGACGTGACTACCGCCACGGAAAAGTGGGCGCCTGATGCAAACCGTTCGCATGAGTGATGTGGCGAGGGTGGCGGGTGTCAGCACGATGACGGTCTCTCGTGTGTTGAACGAGAACGCCAGCGTGCTGGATGAGACCAGGCAGCGTGTCTTTGAGGCGGTCGAGCATCTGGGGTATCGGCGCAATGAACTGGCACGCTCGTTGCGAGACCGGCGGTCGCGGCAGGTAGGGATTTTGCTGCCGAATTTATGCGATCCGTTCTTTGCCATGTGCGCGCATGCCGTAAACAGTGTGGCGCGAAATTATGGGTATTCGGTTTCGACGGCTGTGACGGAGCAGAATCCGGAGATCGAGTATGAAGAAGCCCGGCGCATGCTGCACCGCAGCGTGGAGGGCCTGCTGGTGATTCCGGCGGATGTCTCCGGCACCTCGCGGCTGTTGTCGCCTGAATTTTCGGAGGTCCCCATCATCACGATGGATCGTCCAGCGAGTGGCGCTACGCGCAAGCTGGACACTTTCGGTGTGGAAAATAAGGAAGGCGCTCAGCGTGGCACGAAGCATTTGTTGTCGCTGGGGCACAAGCGGATCGACTGTTTCGCGTTGACCCGGCGGCTTTACACAATCCGTATGCGCATCAGCGGCTATGAGGCGGCGATGGCTGCGGGCGGGTGTAAGCCGATGGTTCACGAGGTCCCCGAGGACGTAGCGTCCACGCTGGTTGCTGTGCGGGAAGCGATGAACAGCAAGCGTCCACCGACGGCGGTATTTTGCGCGAACAATATCGTGACCAAGCAGGTGCTGCATTCGCTGCGGAGCCTTGGGCTTTACCCACCTTCGCCTGTGGCTTTGGTCGGCTTCGACGATTTCGAACTGGCAGACCTTATGCGTCCCGGGATCACAGTGGTGCGGCAGCCTGTGGAAACGATGGCGCGTGAGGCGGCGGAAGCGATGTTTGCGAGGCTGACATCACCGGCCGGCACCCATCATCCGATGAAGAAGGTGGTGCTGCCGGTGGAGCTTGTCGTTCGGGGATCGTGTGGCGCCACTGTGAACTGACCCGGTCTGCTGCGTAGCCCAGGCTCGATGGGGTAACGTGTATATGAATTTTCGATGTGCGAGGTTTCTGTGTTCAATTTACGCGATCTGAAGTCAATTCCTTTTGGGCTCGCTCTGGCGTTCCTTGTTCTGCAGGGAAAAGCGCAAAAGGCCCCTGCGGCCGAACCGGACGCGCATCTCGCGCTCACGCCGCCGATGGGGTGGAACAGTTGGAACCACTTTGGCTGCAATGTGAGTGAGCAGTTGATTCGGGACACGGCCGATTCGATGGCGTCGAGCGGGATGCGGGACGCGGGTTACAAGTTTCTTGTGATCGATGATTGCTGGCACGGTGCGCGCGATGCACATGGGGACATTCAGCCGGATGCACAACGATTTCCTTCGGGCATCAAGGCGCTGGCCGATTATGTGCACGGCAAGGGGCTGAAGTTTGGCATTTATTCCGACGCCGGGACGATGACGTGTGCGAAGCGGCCGGGGTCGCGTGGGTATGAGTATCAGGATGCGGCGCAGTATGCCGCGTGGGGCGTGGATTACCTGAAGTTCGATTGGTGCAGTACGGGTACGCAGAATGCGCAGGCGTCGTACGGGACGATGCGCCAGGCGCTGAACCATACGGGCCGGCCGATCGTGTTCAGCCTGTGTGAGTGGGGAACTGCCAAGCCGTGGCTGTGGGCGGGGGATGGCATTGGGAATCTTTGGCGCACAACGGGCGACATCACGGACAAGTGGGATGGCGACCATGGTTATTCGCTTGGCATGATGAAGATCGCCGATCGCAATGAGCCGCTGTACAGCTTTGCGGGGCCTGGGCACTGGAACGATCCGGACATGCTGGAGGTGGGCAATGGCGGCATGACGGCGGACGAGTACCGTGCGCATTTCAGCCTGTGGGCGATGATGGCGGCGCCGTTGATTGCGGGCAACGATGTGGCGCACATGTCGGCGGAGACGCGCGGGATTCTGCTGAATAAGGACGTGATTGCGGTCGATCAGGATGCGTTGGGACATGCGGGGCGGCGGGTGCGGAAAGATGGCGATCTTGAGGTGTGGTCGCGGGAGTTGGCCGATGGAGGCCGTGCGGTGTTGTTGCTGAACCGGGGTGCAACCGCGGCGCCGATCCGGTTTTCGATGGCGGAGGTTGGGTACCCTGCGGCGCTGACGATGCATGCGCGGGATTTGTGGTCGGGAGTTGAGGTGGGGACGGTGCATGGGAGTTATACGGTTCCGGCTGTGCCTTCGCATGGGGTCGTGGTCTTGCGGCTCAGGCCGTAAGGGAAATCCGGTCCGCTTGGGGGAGCAGCTGGTCACCGACGTTACCGGCGCCACCTTGGCAAACGCCAGTCACGCAAACGCCAGGGTTGAGTTTCCTGCCTGTGCGACGTGAATTGGCTGGACCTCATCCAAGAAGGTGAGGAGATACGTGTATGCCTACTGCAAGTGCTGTGAGCTCTACCTTCAAGCTCGGTGGCCAGCTTGAGATTCATCGCCTGGGCTTTGGAGCCATGCGCCTTACCGGTGAGGGCATCTGGGGCGAACCCAAGGACCGGGAGAATGCCAAGCAGGTGCTGCGCCGTGCTGTGGAGCTTGGCGTGGATTTCATCGACACCGCGGACAGCTATGGACCGGATGTCAGCGAGATTCTGATTGGCGAGGCGTTGGCGCCCTATAAAGCCGGTGTGGTGATTGCCACAAAAGGTGGCCTGGTGCGTACGGGACCAAATAAGTGGCTGCCCGTGGGGCGTCCTGAATACCTGCAGCAGGAGGTGGAGTTGAGCCTGCGTCATTTGAAGGTGGACAGGATTGATTTGTGGCAGCTTCATCGGATCGACCCAAAGGTTCCGGTGGAGGAGTCGCTGGCACCGATTGCCAGGATGCAGCGGCAGGGAAAGATCCGATTTGTGGGGTTAAGCGAGGTTTCGGTTGCCGAGATTGAGCGGGTGCGGAAAGTGGTTGAGGTGGTGAGTGTGCAAAATGAGTACAACATCACGACGCGCAAGAGCGAAGAGGTTTTGGACTACTGCGAGAAGAACAACATTGGCTTTATTCCCTGGTTTCCGGTAGCGGCGGGTAAGCTGGCGCAGCCGGGCGGGAAGCTGGACCAGTTTGCGCAAAAGCACAGCGCGACCGTGGCGCAGCTTTCGCTTTCCTGGCTGTTGCATCGTTCGCCTGTAATCCTGCCGATTCCGGGAACGAGCTCGGTGCAGCATCTGGAAGAGAACATGAAGGCTGCTGATCTGCAGCTTTCCCAGAACGATTTGCAGGAGTTGGAAGCCGCGGCGAAGTAATTGTGGAACCGCATTCAGGGCAACGCCAGGCTTTAACTGAGCCTGGCGTTTTCTTTGGGCCTACGGACGGCTTTGGAGCTTCTGCATCATCCAAAAGGAATGAATTTTAATCGCGAAAAACGTTTGCGGAGCCGAAGCGAGGCGGGGACAATTGGCCTTGGGGAACTGATTGTCGAGACGCTGCGGCCGCCCAAGCTGGTGCTGCTGCGGGGGGATCTTGGGGCGGGGAAGACGACGCTGGTGAAGGGTGTGGCGGCGGCGCTTGGGGCGGCGGACATGGAGACCGTGACCAGTCCCACGTTTACGCTGGTGCATGAATACAAGGGCCACAAGATCCGGATTTTTCACCTTGATCTTTACCGGATTGAGACTGAGGCCGAACTGGAGGGCATCGGTCTCTGGGAGATTGCCGATGCGGGCGATGTGCTGGTGCTGATTGAATGGGGGGAGCGGTTTCCGGCGCTGGTGGCGCGGGCGGATGCGGAGGTTGCGATCAGCCAAGGGGAGAAAGAAACCGAGCGGCTGTTCCATATTCGCTGGCGTGAGAGTTGATTGGGCAGTACTTGTCAACGCAAAGGGCCGCGCTTCATGCGCGGCCCTGCTTTCAGGTCAGTCGTGACCCGTTGTTTAGTCGCGGTGCCATTCCTGCGACTTCGTCCGGGCACGAATGCCGATGAAGCTGGGGACGAAGACGGTGGCTGCAAACGCGGTAGCGACAAGTAGTTGATACATGCAAAACTCCTCTTCGGCGCCGCGAAAGGACTCGCTGCGGCACACGAATGAAACGACAGTTGGTAGGAAAGTCATCTGTGGGGGCGGGTATCAGATCAAGACTGAGCCGTCACACACACAGGCATCGCGGGGCCTGGCAGGAAGTGGGATTCGTACCCCTCAGAGTTGCCGTCCCGCTCCGGGACTGTCAACGCTACTCCTTGTACCCTCTGCGTGTAAGAGTACAGCACCGCGGCGAACGATTCGAAATTCTTATCCAAAAAATGGGCTGAAAGTTGTATCAGTTGACAATCATTCGATAAACGGAGCATACTTCGTCTCCCGTGGAGCCGTACTCCTTTTGATCTGCTATTGCAGCAAGGTCGGCGATGTGATCGTCTGTGCTCATGGGAACACGACCTGTCCATAGGCGTTTGAGGCCTCGGCTTCGGTCGAGCAGCGAGCCATGTTCGGCGTTGACGTAGGCGAGATCGAAGGGGCGTGGGTGGCTTTTGAGCGATTGATGGATGTGACGCAGAAAGCGGCGCAGCAGTTTTTCTTCGAAGGGGTGGAAGAGGTAGGCGAGGGTGGGTTCCGGTGGCAGGGGGTCGCTGGTGGCGTCGCCTTGGCGAAGGATCACGGGGGCCAGGGCGTTGGTTTCCGGGTGGGCGTTCCAGCGGCTTAGGTTGGCTGAGGCGATTTCGGCAAGATTTGAGTTGAGCTCGATGCCTTCTACGCGTAGGAAGGGGTGTTGGGAGGCGAGGAAGAGGGCACGGCCCTTGCCGGCGCCGACGTCGAAAAAAACGGTGTGCCCGATGGGCTGCTCGGGGGCGCAGTCGCGGAGCCAGAGATCGATAACGCCGTGGAGAATGCTGGGCGCGACGGCGTAGTAAGCGGTTAGATCTTCGGGAGCGAAGCCGGTTCCGGCGGCGATGCGCGGGCCGGGGAGGAGACCGGAGGTATCGGTGCCGTAGCGGTGGTCGAAAGGGTGGATTGCGGGTGGCTTCTTGCGCGGGGCGGCCATGTTTATTTTTGGGAAAGGATGGGGAAAAGGGCGGGTTTCAGGACGATGTCGACGCGGGAGATCTGGGGGAGGCCCAGGAGGCGGTTTTCCACGGCGGCGAGGACCTGGGCGTTGATTGCGTCGTCGATGCCCGGGGCGGTGAGGACGATGTGGGCCAGGTAGCGTGGAGGAACGCCGGGTATGCCGGACCCTGGGGCTTCGGTGTCCGGTTGCAGGGTTGCGGAACGGACCAGGTTGGCGGCGACCACGTCGCGCCGGAGGGCCGGGACAAAGCATTCGGACAGGGCCTGGAGGAGGTCGGGTTGGGGGTAGGTGTCTGGTGGCATAGCTTGCGATCACGTGCGGGGATGTGTCGTGGTTTCGAGGGT
>CAXUDN010000028.1:0-8616 GCA_964249715.1 uncultured Acidobacteriaceae bacterium | reverse complement strand
TCTTTGTGGTTGGCGAGGCAGCTTTGGACGTGGCTGGTGGCAAGGCTGGCCCAGTCTCCTGGTTTGCCGCCCACGGTGGGCGCGCTGTGGCGATAGTAGAGGAGCCACATCTGGCAGCCGCGGAGGTCGGCGGCATCGGGACCTGTAGCGTTTTCAGTCTGGTGGCGCAGGGCGTCGAGAGCGGGGGTGAATTGGGGTTCGGGGGCGTCGCGAAGGTTAGCGGCCTGATCGTAGGCTTGCCAGCCGGGGGTGCTTGGGGCAGCCGGTATCGTGGTGGCGGGTGTGTGGGGTCGGCGCAGGCGAAGGATGTTCCAGAGGCCGAGGAGGAGGATCAGGCCGATGAGGACGTAGTGGCGGGGGTGGAGGCGCATGGGTGTTTTAGAGCGGTCCTAGAAGTGTAACTGCGTCCGTAGAAAACGCGGATCTCTCCGCTAAGCGACTTCATCGTTTCGGTCGAGAGGACAGTGTTTGCGCGCTGCATGGAGGGCAAACAGTCTCAATGGGTGCGGTCGACGAGGTATTGGGCCAGGGCTTTGAGCGGCGTGGCGGCTTCGCCGAAGGGTTCCAGGGCAGCGAAGGCGTCGGCGATGAGTTCGGCGGCGTCGTGGTGCGATCGCTCGATGCCGAAGACGGCGGGCCATGTGGCTTTGTCGGCGGCGGTGTCTTTGCCGGCGGTTTTGCCGAGTTGCTCGGAGCTTTGGGTCATGTCGAGGATGTCGTCGACGATCTGGAAAGCGAGGCCGGCTTTTTCACCGAAGGTGCGGAGGCGGGCGACGACATCTTCAGCGGTGCAGCGCAGGGCGGAGAGGCGCTCGGGGGAGCTGAGGCAGGCGCCGAGGCCAAGGAGGCCGCCGCAGACGATGGAGGTAGTGATGAGGGCGCCGGTCTTGGCACGGTGGATGCGTTCTACGACTTCCGCGGTGGGCTTTTGGCCTTCGCCCTCGATGTCCATGACCTGGCCGCCGATCATGCCGGGGGGGAGGTCGGCAGCTTGGCCGGAGTTGGGGACAGTGCCTACGCCGGTGCCGATGGCGAGGGCCAATTCGCGGAGGATGGCGACGACGGTGGGGGCGGGGGAGGGGAGCTCGGCGATGGTTTGGAAGGCGAGGGTTTGGAGGGCATCGCCGGCGAGGATGGCGATGGCTTCGCCAAAGGCGATGTGGCAGGTGGGCTGGCCGCGGCGAAGGTCGTCGTTGTCGAGGGCTGGGAGGTCGTCGTGGATGAGGGAGTAGGTGTGGACCATCTCGACGGCGGCGCCGAGATGGGGGGCGCCTTCGGGGAGGGTGCCTGACACGCAGCGTGCTGCCTCCATGACGAGGATGGGGCGGAGCCGTTTGCCGCCGGCAAACGTGGAGTGACGCATGGCCCGGTGGATGGAGTGGGGTTCCACGGTGGGCGCGGGGAGCAGACGTTCCAGGGTGGCGTCGGTCAGAGCGACGCCGGACTGCAGGATTTGCTGTACATCGAGGTTCATTCGTTAGAGACGATTTTACGTGAGGTGTTTCGTACGACGAGATCGCCGGGCCATCCAGCCTGTAGCGAGGAGAGCGCAGGCGGTTACGATATCGCCCGCGTAGACATCGGGGAGCGTGCGCCAATGGACGTCGACGCGGTCGGTGCCGGGGGGGAGAAGGACGGCGATGAGGCCGTCGCTGCGTTGCTGCCAGGTGGGTTGCCGGCCGTTCACGCGGACGACCCAGGCGGGGTAGGCGCGGAGGTTGAGGATCAGGTCTTGCGGGGTGTTGACGTGAAGGTCAAGGTGCAGGGGGGCGCGGCCGGAGATGGTTTGGAAGAGGGGTGGTGGAATGTCGTAGTTGACGATCGTGGCGGCGGGGTTGGGGACTGTGTTGGGACCCGGAGCGTCGGGGTAGGTGGCGAGCCACCAGGCGGGGTTGTCCCAGCGAAGCTGGTCGTTATCGGCGTCGAAAGGGGTGTATTCGTCGGTGGCTTCGACGCCGTGGCGGGCGTTGAACAGGGATACACGGTTTTGCGGGAGTTCCTGGACTTCGCAACCCTGGCGGAAAGTGTGGAATGCGGCGTAGGTGGCTGTTCCGGCGAGGGCTGTGGAGAGAAGGATGGAAAGGGCTGCGGGGAAGCGCCAACGGGTTAGAGCCAAGGCGAGGGCGGTTGCGGCGACGCAGGCAAGGACCGAGTCAAAGCGCCAGGGAAACTGGAGAAAGACGAGTTCGGGGAGGATGTGCCAGAGCGGCAAGGAGACCCCGAAGAGCATGCCGACCAGGAGCAGGGTGAGGATGGCGAGGACGGCGACGGTGTTGGGCTGGAACTCGCTGCGGGTTCTGTTTCGGCGCCAGGCGAGGAGCAGAGCGGCGACGGTGACGCCGAGAAGGGTAATGGCAATCCAGCTGGCGGTTTGAACAACGGCGATATGGGGAGCGTCACCGGCGTGGCCGAAGAGGAAGTTGTCTTCGACGCGCATGCCGGGGATGATGGCGCTGGCGATCTGGACGTAGCGGCGTTCGAGGGCTGCGGGGAGGATGTAGAAGGCGGCGAGTGCGAGACCGAGTAGGAGGCCTGAGGCCGAAGGGACCAGCAAAGGGCTTAGTCCAGTGGAGCGAGGCTGTTTCCGGTCGATGAGGGTCTGCCAGAGCACCCGTAGCAGGATCAGAGTAGCGAGTGTGTACGTGCCCATGACGGCTGCGGGAGCGTTGGTGAGCCAGAGGAGGGCTACGGGAATGGCTACCGCGAAGAGGCGGGGGCGCTGGGCCAGGGCGCCACGCAGGAGCCAGGGCATCCAGGCGGCGGCGAGGAGTTCGGCGTAGGCGGTGCGCTCGTAGGCGGTGAAGAGCATGTAGGGGTTGGCGGCGTAGGCAACGGCTACGAGCAGGGCGAGGCTATTGCCGGTGTAGCGGCGGGCAAGGGCGAGCATGCCCCAGCCGGAAAATGTAAGGGCGATCCAGGTGAAGACTGCGGGGACCGCGGCTGGCGGCAGGGAGAGCATGAGAAAGCCGCCGAGGATCCAGGAGAGGGGCGGGTAAAAGATGAAGCGGGGTTCGCCGGCATTGAAGGCGGGGGAGTATGCCCAGTGGGGCCAGAGGACCCCGTGGCGGAACTGCTCGGCGGCCTCCATCCAGCTTTGCATGTGGAAGCCGAAGTCGTGGCCGCAGGACGGCTTGTAGACAAGGAGAGGTGAGACAAGAAGCAGGGTGGCGCAGAGGATGACGAGTTCCGGCCACCGTGCTTGCCAGGGTATCGCGGGTTTTTGGCTAGGTGTTGCGGAGGGTGACGTCACGGTCGCTTTATGGTGTGAGGGTCAGCGTATGCGCCGCCTCGGAAGCATGGCCGGGAAGGGTGAAGCTTTCGCCGCTGAGCCAGGCACGGAACTGGTCGAAATACCAGGGACTGCGCGGGTTAGCGGACTGTCCGGTGGTGATGTTGCCGAGGGCGGCGTCGGGCGAGCTCAGGTCTGCGGTGAAGCGCTCGCTGGGGCCAAAGTGGGCACCGATGGCGTCGATGGTGGTGGCGTCGCCGGGGGCGGGTTGACGGCCGGTGGTGGCGCGGATGCCGAAGGCGCGGGCGAGCAGGTGGTGTGTGCCGAAGACGGGGTCGGCGATCTCAATGGTGTGGATCTGGCCGTATTGCCACTTGGCGAGATTGCCTGGGGCGTCGGCTTCTTTGAGGGCTGTGGCCATGGTGATGGCGAGGAAATCGTTCCAGTTGGTGAAGGCCCTGGGCAGCCAGCGGGCGGGGCGGTGCTGGAGAAGGAGTTCGAGGGCAGAGGTGCGCTCGCCCCAGGTGTAGAGCTCAGTGAGGCGCAGCGCCTCGGGGGCGTCTACGCCGTCGTGGAGTTCGACCTGGGGGACCAGGAGCGCGGGCCACAGGGCCTGGCGCACCGTGCTCACGATGGCCGCTCCGGAGGAATTTGTGTGCATCGAGCCGTCCCAGTCGCGCAGGATGTTCGCTGCGGTATGGAGACGGGATGCGTCCCCTCCCACCGCCTTGGCGCCGGCGTGATCTACGGCGTAGGCGAGCCGCTGGGCAAGGGCGCGGTTTACGTCGGAGTAGACATCGGTCTCGATACCAAGCATATCGTCGGGCACCAGGCCGTTGCGGCCGGCAAGCAGATGAACGATGCGCTCGACGCGGAAGGGGTCGGCCCAGTCCGTTGCGAGGGCATAGGGGGAGTCGTCGGCGGTGACGCGGGCGTTGGCGGTGGCGAGCAGACCGTTTTTGGGGTCTACGACCTGCGGAAGGGCGTCGTAGGGGATGTAGGTTGTCCAGGCCTGCTCGGGATCGAGGGCGTCCACAGGCAAAGGGGAAAGGGGGGAGCCGATGGTGTAGTTGATGATGGGAGTTGCGGGGATGGGAGGCTCTTCGACTGGCTTCGGGGCTGTCTGACGGATGGCCGGACGCGGTCTGGGCGGGAGGGAACGTCGGCGGGCGACGGGGCGGGTTGGCCGGAAGGCGCTTAGCACCAGGTGCGGGGTTCGGCTTTCGATAGAGGCTGAGGGGCCTTCGTCGGTGCCTTCATCGGGTGGGGTTTCGCCGGGTTGGACGATGGGGGCTTGCACGGCGCGGGGGTGTTGGACGGCGGGGCCGCGCACGGGAATGAGGCCGATCGCGTGGTAGCCGATATGGCCGGCGGCATCGGCCCAGACAAGGTTCAGGGCGGGGCCGCCAAAGTGGGTGAGGGCGGCGACGAGGGACGCGCCGTCCTGCGCTGCATCGACGGCAAGGTGGGGCCAACGTACGGCTGCGGGATCGTAAACCGTCCAGGCGAGGGAGAGCGCGCGGGTTTCGCTTGGGTACAACGGCGAAATGACGGGGGTTTCCATGGTGCCGGCGGGGGCGGTGTGCTGGGTTGTGATGACGTCGAGGGTGACGTTGCGGCCGCCGCGTACGCGGATGATTTCGGCGTGGTGGTTGGCTGCGGCCCAGGTGCCGTCGGAGCGTTCGAATTCGGTGCTGTCGCCGGAGCCGCGGAGATGCTCGATGCGGAGATCCTGAACGTCGGCGCCGAGATTGGTGACGCCCCAGGCGACGCGGGTGTTGCGGCCTACGATGACGAAGGGAACGCCGGGAAGGGTGAAACCGGTGACGTCGAGGTGGGGAGCGCTGTTTGGGGTGGCGTCAGGGCCTAAGTCGGCGTGGAGGGAGGCCTCGTACCAGATATCCGGGATGGTGAGGCTGAGGTGCATGTCGTTGGAAACCAGGGGGGCACCTGAGGCGGTATGGGCGCCGCTGACGGCCCAGTTATTGGAGCCGGAGCGGCAGCCGTCGCAGCGGCCGGTGCCTGCGAGGGCGGTGCTGACGGCGAGGAGATCTTCCGGGGACGCGCCGGGCAGGTGCAGGTGAGACTGGGAGGGATCGAGGGGGATCTGCTCGACCTGGTGGGGAGCGGTGATGTCGTGGCCCTGGGCTGCGGGGGGCTTGTCGCGCCAGCTGCCTACGGGGTAGAGGTCGGGCAGGAGGGCCGCGGGGAGGTGGGTGCTAAAGGCTTCGCGGTCCATTTTGCGGGGGAACTCGGTGGAGAGGTCTTGCCACATGGCCAGGGAGACGAGCAGGGAATCGCGTGGGGTCCAAGGGGCAGGAGTGTAGCCGAGCATGCGGAACTGCAGGGGCAGGGCATCGCGGTGAGCGTTGACGTAGGCGTTGACGCCGCGGGCGTAGGCCTCGAGCTGGGCGAGCTGGTCCTGTGGGAGTTGGGCTGTGGCGCGGTCGGCGGCGGCGCGGATTTGGAGGTAACGTTGGCGGCGGTCGTGTTCGACCAGGGAGGAGCCTAGGACTTCGGCGAGCTCGCCTGCTGCGTGGCGGCGCAGGCCGTCCATCTGCCAAAGGCGGTCGCCGGCGGTAGTGTAACCCTGGGCGAACAGGAGGTCGGGGAGGTTGGCCGCGGTGATGGCGGGAACGCCGTGGGGGTCGCGGGTGATGGTGACCGGAGCGCGCAGGCCTGGAGCCTGGGCGCTTCCGTCGATTTGCGGGAGGGCCGCTGCCATGGTGTGGCGCAGGTAGAGAACGAAGGTGAGTGCGGCGAGGAGCAGCAGGCTTGCGCAGCCTAATGCGGCGAAGGTGGCGATCTTGAGCCGGCGAACATGTTTTTGCCTGGCGCGGGAGCGATTGTGGTGACGAGGACGCTTTTTGGGGCGTATCTGGCCGGACTTTGGGGTTTGGAACCGCCGTTGGATGGGCGGTGTGGGCTGGCGGTCAGGACGGGTCAGCAGCCTGGGCTCGGGCGGCGGCTCCGGGGGGGCGGACTCCGGTCCAGTTTGCTGCTCTTCTTCGGGAAAACGCATGCGGCTCCCGCGATTTTACGGGATTGGCTCGAGCAAAGCGGTGGGCATCGCGAGGGGTAACGAAGCAGGTTCGACGGGCGGCTGGTCGCGTTGGGGCTGGAGGCGAATGGCGAGGGCGGCCAGCAGGAGGACGGGCAGGACGTAGATGCTGCCTTCCGGGCCGGTGGACCCGCCGGATAGCACGGTGCGGCCGACGGCGTGGGTGGCGAAGAGGCGGCCGGCGGAGAGCATGCCGCTGTCGGGGACGCCGAAAAGAAAGCTTTGGCCCCAGTCCCAGGTCACGTGGAAGCCGATGCCCCACCACAGGGAGCCTGTGCGCCAGAGGGCGTAGCTGAAGAGAATGCCTGCGCCGAATACCATGATGAGGCCGACAGGGTCTTCGCCGGCGTTGCCGAGGTGGGTGAGCGAGAAGAGTAGGGAGAAGAGGATCGCGGCTGCCCAGAAGGCTGCGCGGCGGGCGTGCTGCGGCGAGACCCGGGCGCCCAGCGCGAGGAGGCCGCGGGTGAGGGTGAACTGGATGTAGCCGCGGAAGAGGAATTCTTCGAAAAGGCCGACAAGGACGAAGGTGCCGAGCCACTCGGCGCCGTAGCGGAGGGCGAGTTGGCCGAAAAGGAGGCGATGGTCGAAGACAAGCAGGTGGAGCCCGCGCAGGAGGCCAACGAGGAGGGCGATGAGGAGCAGGCCCCAGGCTGCGCCGGGAAGCAGGTCGAGCAGATAGCGCGTGCGGAGGCCGTACGCGGCGAAACGGCGTTTTTCGAGCAAACTGACGCCAAGAGCGGCCAGGAGGACGGCTCCGGTCTCCGCTGATTCCGTTAGGAAGACAAAGGAGGGTCGTTGGGGTGGAGCCTTTACGGGAGTGCGTGTGGCTTTGGCGTGTTCTGAGGCTTCCTGCGCCTCCTGAGTCGCGCGGTGGTACTCGGGCATGCGGCCGGTGCCTTTGAAGAGGCCGGCGAACAGAATGAAGAAAAGCAGGGTCGTGAGCGAGACGAAGAGCAATATGCCCCAGCCGGCGCGCAGGCCGAGCGGTCCGGTGAGAGCGTCGTTGCGGGGTTGCGGTGGTTGGGCGAAGGTGGGTGTTCGTAGAGCGGCGAGCAATGGTTCGTCGGGGTGGATTGGGGCCATCCTGAGTCGGTTCTCCTTGGGACTTCCACAACGTACGCTACAGGATGCGAAGTCGTTCCGTGACGGCGCGCTCGGCTATGCTCAAGAAGGTCAATCCCGTTGAGGTTTCCTTTTGAACTGTCGCATTTTCTATCATGATCGCTGCTTTGACGGGGCTTGCTCAGCCTCGCTGTTTACACGGTTTCATCGTGAATGCATTGGCACGGCTTCGACCTTTGACTACGGAGGCCTGGCGCATCGTGCGGGCACCCTGTTTGAGAAGGATTGGGTGGATGCCCAGGGCGAGAATGCGATTGTGGACTTCAAGTATTCGCCGCTGCCGGAGATCACATGGTGGTTCGATCACCATCTTTCCGCGTTCATGACACCGGAGGATGAGGCGCATTTTCGGGCGGGGCAGCGGAAGGCGGATGGGAGCCCCGGGCCGCAGGCGTTAAGGCAGTTTTTCGACCCGAGTTACACCAGTTGCACAGCCTGGATCGCGCATATCGGGCGAACGCGGTTTGGGATGGATGTGCGGCCGCTGGAGGAGTTGATTTACTGGGCAAACATTGTGGATGGGGCAAAGTTTGAGAGTGCGGAGGCGGCTGTGGGTATGGCTGCGCCTGCGATGAAGCTCACCATGGTGATCGAGAGCGCACCGGATAGCGAGACGGTGCAGCGGTTTATTCCGTTGTTGACGACGATGCCGTTGGCGGACGTGTTGGCCCAGCCCTGGGTGCAGGAGTTAGTGGGGCCGTTGCTGGAGCGGCACTGGAAAGGGGTGGAGCTATTGCGGGGGAGGGCGCACTTGGAGCGGGGGGTGATTGAGTTCGATATTACAGATCAGCCTACGGAGGGTTATAACAAGTTCATTCCTTACTATCTTCGTCCGGAAACGACTTATAACGTGGGGTTGTCTAAATCCAGCTTCCGGACAAAGGTGTCGGTGGGGACAAATCCGTGGACTGCGTTGCCGGTTTCAGAGTTAGCCAATATCGCACAGATTTGTGAGCGGTGGGGCGGTGGGGGACATGCGCGTGTGGGGGCGATCAGTTTTCCGGTGGAGCGGGAGGATGAGGCGCGGGCTGCGGCGGAAGTGATTGCGGCGGAACTGCGGGGGCGTTAGCGGTAGTCCTATGACAAAAGCAGGTTCCTGCGGCGGGGACAACAAGAAAGGCAAGCGGTGACACGGGTTATGTCGTCGCAGCACCAAGCACCAAGCACCAAGCACCAAGCACCAAGCACCAAGCACCAAGCACCA